>JAUQVP010000001.1:0-106428 GCA_039794745.1 Thermostichales cyanobacterium HHBFW_bins_127
CTCCCATTGCGGCAGAGCGGGCTTTGGTTTCAGCTCCTGTCGCATCCAGAAGCCTGCCAAACCCATCAGCAACAGCGCATTCACGGCAATCAAAACATTGCCTTGCAGCCTTGTCATCGGTTGGCCAGCCATCACTAAAACCTACTCAGCCATCTAGATCCTTTCAAAATATAAAAATAACTTCAACAAAGTTTTGTATAAGAAGGTACTTTTTGTCCGGGGATAATTGCTTAAGAGATGGTTGCGGGGATGGCCAAGCCGCCGGTCACTGCCCTAGGGGAGCTTGTGCCTCCTCAACAGCAAGTCCGAGCTTGGTTCAAGGGCTGATCATCAGCAATTCATCAGCAATGCCGATCAGTGGGCTGAGCCATTGCCGTGGTACTTATCCGTATCGTAGAAACCATTACGGGTGCCAAAATAAAGGGCAGCCACCGGAAACACAATCGCTACAATCAAAACAACTTCTTTGAAAGTCATGAATGCTCTCGCAGACCTTGCCTCCCCCATTATAGAAGCCCATTGGTGGCAACAACCCGCCAGTATCGTTGCCCCCCGCCTGATCGGCATGACCTTCGTCCGTGCCTACCCCGATGGCTCCCAAGTCCGCGGCCTGATCGTGGAAGCGGAAGCCTACGAACATGGGGATCCCGCCTGTCATGCCTACCGCCGCCTCACCCCCCGCAATGCCGTGATGTTTGGGGATCCCGGTCGTCTGTATGTGTATCAAATTTACGGCCTCTACCACTGTTTGAACATTGTTGCCCATCCCCCTGGGATCCCGGGGGCGGTTTTGCTGCGGGCCTTGGCCTTGGATCGCTTGCCACCGGGGTTGCCCCAGGATAGACCTTTGCAGCGGCTAGCGGCGGGTCCAGGGCTATTGTGTCGGGCGCTGGGTATTACTCGCCAGCACAACGGCTATCCCCTCGGGCGCCGTCCCGGAGAAGCCTTTTGGCTTGAAGATCGGGATCCCCATTGGCAAGGGGAGTTGGTGCAGACCACTCGGATTGGCTTGACCCAGGGGACGGAGATTCCTTGGCGCTGGTATCTGCGGGATCACCCGGCAGTTTCCAGACGATGATTTTTACGTTTTTGGGCAAGGGTGCTGAGGGAGATTTACCCTTTTATCGTTGGCACCGGCATCAGCATTGATCTTAATAACTTTCCAGTTTGTGATTGAAGTTGGCTTGAACAAGATCACCTCAAAAGCTTGGTTCTTGCAGAGCTGAAGCTTGCTATGGAAGGCTTAAGTTCATCAAGAACCGCTGGGCAGCTAGTAATTTCTGAGAATGGCTAGTTGTCTGAGAACTATAGTCATTGCCATTCAGACTGCTTATAAAGACCGAGAACCTCAAGAGTTTTGACTTAGGGAAATCTGATTTGAGTAGCGCTGAAAGGTAGCTAATACTAAGCCATTTGCTACAACTCTATGAGCATCTTTTTAAGTAATCAGAATCACAACGAAAACCCTATTATAATAGAGGCTGGATTTGAGAAATGAACAACTTTCCCCTCAAAAATTGGGCTAACTCTTCAAGATAGCTATTGGCATCAGTGAAGCTTTCCCAGATTCCTAGAAAGCCAAGAAAGGTTTGCCTAAAGTGATTGACCTGCCCTTAAGAAGCTGATTTCACCCAAGGAAGACTGGCTCCCTTGATAACCAAAATAGCTTGTAGAGTCTAGTTAACCAGCAGCCCTGCTAGGCTAATCCTAGTTGCTTGCTCGATGCCTATGCCCTCCGGTTGCCTCCACCATGTCCAGATGATCCTGCCAAACGGGGATCCCTACGTGGGGGATATAGCTTGGTCGGATGGGGTGATTACCCAGATTGAGCCGGCCTTGCCTTGGGGGGTATGGGATTGGGAAAGGGATGGGCAGGGGCAGACGCTATTGCCGGGGGTGATTGACCCGCAGGTGCATTTCCGGGAACCAGGCAAAGAACACAAGGAAGACCTGCGCACCGCTTCCCATGCCTGTGCCCGCGGTGGAGTGACCAGCTTTCTGGAGATGCCCAATACCGACCCCCTGACCACCAACCAAGCCACCCTCGATGACAAGCTGGCCCGAGCAGCCCAAAAGTGTGTGGTCAACTACGGCTTTTTCATCGGTGCCACCGCCGCTAACCTCAAGGACCTGCAAACGGTGCAGGGGGCCTGCGGGATCAAAATCTTCATGGGATCAATGCATGGGCCGCTGCTGGTGGATCAGCCGGCGATCCTAGAACGGATTTTTGCCGAAACGGATCCAGATGTGGTGATTGCTGTCCACGCCGAAGATCAAGCCCGCATCAACGCCCGCCGCCAGCAGTTTGCCCAGGACATCCCCGGCAACGTTGCTTTGCATTCGCTGATCCAGGATGAAACCGCCGCCCTGCTGGCCACCCAATTGGCTGTCACCCTCGCCAATCGCTACCGCCATCGCCTCCATATCCTCCACCTCTCCACCGCCATTGAAGTGGCCTACCTACGCCAGCACAAAACCCCCTGGATCACCGCCGAAGTCACCCCCCAACACCTGCTCCTCAGCACCCAAGACTACCCCCGCTTGGGATCCCTAGTACAAATGAACCCTCCTCTGCGGGATCCCGAAAACCATAGGGGTTTGTGGCAGGGTTTGCAGGATGGGATTTTGGATTTGATTGCTACGGATCATGCCCCCCATACCCTAGCGGAAAAAGCCCTGCCCTATCCCCAGTCTCCTTCTGGGATGCCGGGGGTGGAGACTTCCCTGCCGTTAATGCTGACCGCAGCCCAGCAAGGTCGCTGTAGCCTTGCCCAAGTGGTGAGGTGGATGAGCGCTGCCCCCGCCCAAGCCTACGGGATCCCGAACAAAGGGGCGATCCAGGTGGGTTACGATGCCGACTTAGTGCTGGTGAATTTGCGGGATTATGTCCCTGTGCGGCGGCAGGATGTTCTCAGTAAATGCGGTTGGAGCCCCTTTGAGGGTTGGGAACTGACGGGCTGGCCGCTGCTGACCTTGGTGGGGGGTGAGATTGCCTTTGCCGATGGCAAAGTTAACCCGGATGTGCGGGGTCGTCCCCTGACCTATGATAGGCGCAGGGTGGGAGAGAGCTCATGGCAACGGAAAAAGCACTGGCAACCTTAAAAGTCCTCCTTGGGGCCGCTTGGGCCGACGGTTCCCTGCAGCCGGAGGAGTTGCCGATCCTGAAGCGAGCGGTGCAGCAGTTGGGGTTGAAGGATTATCCCCAGTTGCGGCAACTGATTCAGACCCCCATGTCTGGGGAAGACTACCGCCAGGCCTTCCGGGAGTACTTGGCTTTTTACCCCAGCCAGGAAGAACGGCAGACCCTGCTGGAGCTGGTGAGGGAGCTGATCTACGTGGATGATCAGATTTCTCCGGAAGAAAGCACCATCCTGGAGCAACTACGCCAATCCCTCCAGGACCTAGAACCGGAAGACGACAACCTCAACCTCAGCCAATTTCAAAACCTATTCAGTCGCCTGTTGGAGCGATTTCACCCCCACTCTGCCTAGAGCTTGAGCCCGTCGGATAGTACCCCGCCGATCCCACGGTCGCCCACAGGCCAACGGCGCCCACAGGGGGGTGGGGCGGGGTTGGGACAACTCAATCCACTGCCATTGGTAATGCAACGTGCCATTGTTCTCCAACTGCAGCAACCGGTAGGCCGGCAGCGGCCCCACCACCCCCGGCGCCGTTAAATAGGGGATCCCATCTTGTTGGTAAAGTTGGGGCAAATGCCAGTGACCACTGAGGACAACAGCAATGCGGGGGTGCTGGCGTAACACCTGGTGCAATTGTCGGGCGCGGGGCGGTTGAATCCGATAATCCCCGAACAAAAAAGGAGACCAAGGGCGAGAAATGGCCGTCACAAAGGGGGGATGATGCACCATCACCACCACCCACTCCTCCTGGCACCGCTGCAACTCCTGGTGCAGCCACTGCAACTGCTCCGGCCGCACCACCCCCACACTACAGGGCAAGGGGCCGTCTTTGTGCACATCAATACTGCTATCCAGACAAATAATTCGCATCCCCGGACAGGGGCTGAGACTGTAGTCAAGCCAGCCCGTAGGGGCCCAGGCACAGGCAAACAAGTTTTGCATCCAAGCTGCCACCTGCGGCCGACCATAGCGGGGGGCCCGTTGCTGCATCAGAGCTTGCTCCGCCGGGTCCAACACCTCCACCAGATCATGATTACCGGGGGCCAAATAGAACGGCACCGGACAATCCTGGCGCAGGATTGCCCCCAAGCACTCAAAACTGGCAGCATCGGCAGCATCCACCAAATCCCCCGTGATCAGAACAAAATCCAACTCCGGGATCCGGGCAATCTGCCGTAGAGCTTGTCGCAACAGATAGGTAGGAGAATCGGGCATCCACCAACTGCGCCGGGCAGAGTCAGGCATAATGTGCGTATCGGATAGCTGGACAAAGCGCAGCATCGGCTGTCCTCCTCACCCAGAAGCATTGTACCAGCCCTAAAATAGCCCGCACCCTCAGGCACGGGCTCAAACCTAGACCCAGCCAGGCCTAGAACTAGACCACAATCGTTTTCTTCACCTGAGCCGACAACTCCCCAGAGGCATAGCGAGCCGCCATCTCATCCAGGGTGGTCATCTTGATCTTGCTAGCTTGACCAGCGCAGCCAAATTGCTGATAGCGATCAGCGCACACCTTCTGCATGTACTTGATGGAGGGCTTGAGGAAGTGACGGGGGTCAAACTCCTTGGGATCTTTGGCTAGGGCTTCCCGCACCGCCGCCGTGATCGCCAAACGGTTATCGGTATCAATGTTGACCTTGCGCACCCCATTTTGGATGCCGCGCTGAATCTCCTCCACCGGCACCCCATAGGTTTCTGGAATTGCACCGCCATACTGGTTGATCAGATCAATCAACTCCGCCGGCACCGAAGAAGAACCGTGCATCACCAGGTGGGTATTGGGCAAGCGGCGGTGAATCTCAGCAATCCGCTCCATATCCAGAATGTCCCCAGTGGGTTTGCGAGAGAACTTGTAGGCACCGTGGCTGGTACCGATGGCTACCGCCAGGGCATCCACCTGGGTCTGCTCCACAAAGTCCACCGCCTGATCCGGGTCCGTGAGCAATTGGTCATGGCTGAGCACCCCTTCAGCCCCATGGCCATCTTCCTTATCCCCCATCCCAGTCTCCAAAGAACCCAGGCAACCCAGTTCCCCTTCCACACTGACCCCGATGGCATGGGCAACCTTCACCACCTCCCGGGTCACAGCCACGTTGTACTCGTAGCTGGCGGGAGTTTTGGCATCTTCCTTGAGGGAGCCGTCCATCATCACACTGGTAAAGCCATTGCGGATGGCAGAGTAACAGGTGGCCGGGCTATTGCCATGGTCTTGGTGCATGGCAATGGGAATGTGGGGATAGGTCTCCACCGCCGCCAAAATCAAATGACGCAGGAAGTTCTCGCCGGCATACTTGCGCGCACCCCGGGAAGCCTGCAAAATCACCGGGCTATCAGTGGCATGGGCAGCCTGCATGATCGCCTGGATCTGCTCCATATTGTTGACGTTGAAAGCTGGGATCCCGTAGTTGTTTTCGGCGGCGTGATCGAGCAGCGTCCGCATGGAAACAAGGGCCATGAAAACCTCCTGAGGTGTGGGTGACGATTTCCTGATTTGTTCTACATCTTAGTTGATTTTAGGGCTTTCTTAAGAAAATCTCTCCCCTAGAGGCTGACGGTAAGCTTGAGGAGGATGCCCACCCAAGCGATGGTGGCAGCACCAACGGGCCTAGTTGACCACTTGGTTGGCGGCCCGCTGATAGATGATGGGATTTTTCCTGCTGTCCCCACTGCTCCTCGTTGCGCTCGACTTGTGCGCTGAGAGCTGACCCAAAGTCTCGATCAGGCGCTCGATGCGATCTCAGATGCTAGTTCTGATTCTAGCTAGCCCTAAGCTTGAGGCTCCCCCCAGGTAGACTAATGGCCAATGTTGCCAATGGAGCTTAGCGGATTCGAACCGCTGACCTCTTCAATGCCATTGAAGCGCTCTACCAACTGAGCTAAAACCCCAACCGGTTTATCCAGTGCCCTTAATCCTAACATAGTCCTTAAGCCAGGTGCAACCGCAGCACTTGGGGTGAGGCCCGTCGCACCCGACAGCGAATCGTGGGCAACCCCAAACGCAGGCAGGCTTCGTAGCGGTGGCAGCCGGAAAAACCGTAGTACTGCCCTTCCACTTCTAAAACCTCAATCGGCTCCTGCTGCCCAATCTCAGCAATGGAAGCCATCAGGGCCTCCACTTTTGCCGGGTCGGTCTGGCGAATCAACGGCCGCCGAATCGCACCTAAGGGCAGATCAACCACGCGCATAGCCTCTCCTCATTCCTAGGGCTTCTTAGTTCTTCTTAATCATACTCGTAACGAGTATGAGTTACAAGGGGTAGTTCGGGGGTTAGGCTAGAGAAGGAGGAGGGGTGGGGGATGGAGTTGCAGCAGGTTTTGCAGCGGTTGCAGGGGTTGCCACGGCCGACTTATTTGGTGGGAGGGGCGTTGCGGGATCAACTGCTGGGACGGCAGAAAAACCCCTTGGATCTGGATCTGGTGCTGCCAGGGGAAGCCCTAAGCTGGGGATCCCGGTTGGCGCGGGAGTGGGGGGGGGGTTTTGTGGTGCTGGATCGGGAGCGGCAGATTGCCCGGGTGGTGGTGCCGGATCTAACCCTGGATTTGGCTACCCTGGCGGGGGGATCCCTGGAGGCGGATCTTAGGCAGCGGGATTTTACCTGCAATGCTGTGGCCATGGAAATCCACGATGGCCAGATCTGGGATCCTTTGGGGGGGGCGGCGGATATTGCTGCGGGTGTGGTGCGGATGGTGCATCCGGACAATCTGACGGCGGATCCCTTGCGGGTGTTGCGGGGGTACCGGCATGTGGCCCAGTTGGGGTTTAGGCTGGAGCCGCAGACTCGGGAGGCGATGCGGGCCCGGGGGCCGTTGCTGGGACAGGTGGCAGGGGAACGGGTGCGGACGGAGTTGCTGGGGTTGCTGGCAGAACCAGGGCTCCAGGCGTTGCCCATGGCGGATGCGGATGGGGTACTGCGCTGTTGGCTACCCCCCCTAGGGCACTGGGATTGGGCCAGGCGGGCCCAAAGCTTCGAGCCTAGGATCCCGGAGGTGGAGGTGGCTTTGGCGGATACTCGCCCGGTCAAGTGGGTGCTGACCCTACTGATTGTGCTGTGGGAGCAGCGGCAGCAGTTGGATGCTTGTCTAGGCAGGTTACATTTCAGTCGGCTGGAACGGCAGTGGTGCCAAAAAATCGTTGACCATCTGCCCAGATTGGTGGAGCTGACCCAGCAAGGGGCGATCTCCAACTGGGACCGCTACAGTTTGTTTGCGGCCATGGGCAAGGCCCTGCCCGGTTTGATCTGGGTGGCCCGGGCTTGGCCGGTGGAAAACTGGCAAGTTTGGCTAGAGCAGTTTCGCGATCCCCAGCATCCCCTGGCCCATTTGGTGCCTTGGCTGAATGGGCAGGATGTCATGCACATTGCGCAGATCCCTGCCGGGCCAGAGGTGGGCAGGCTGCTGGGGGCGGTGATTCGAGCCCAGGTGGACGGCATTATCCACAGCCGGGCGGAAGCGGTGCAGTGGCTGAAAAACCTAAAACGGCACCCAGGAACGCAAGACCTTGCGTAGCCGCAGCAGGGTAACGACTTCTTGCAGCTCCGCTGCCACAGGGGGGGGATCCCGGTCCGGGTTTTGCAGGCGTTCCCGTTCCAGGGCATATTCACTGGGGGAGAGGGGTCTGCCGTCGAGGCGGGAGGTAAAGGTGAGGGGGGTGGGTTCGCCGGCCCAGGCGGGGGCCTGAGCCCAAAGCAACAGCAGCAGTGCAAGGGCCATAGGGCAACTTTGGCAACAGCAGGAGCAACGGTTGAGTTTCTTAACCATTGAGGGGGCGGTAGGTGCGGTAGTTGATGTTGGGGAAAATATTGTCCATGTATTCCACCTTACTGAGCCATTCCGGATCGATTTTGCCCTGTTGAATCGATTCATAGAGGTGATTAAAGCGCAGCAAGTGGGAGCGAGTCCGCCGCACTGCATAGGGAACCATTGTGCCCGTGCGCATAATAAAAGCCCAGTCAGAGGATTGGGCCAGCAACAATTCCCGGGCCGCTTGATTGAGGGCTTTCCACTCCAGTTCATCCTGGGGTTCCCGGCGACTGAGCTCGATCATCCGCTCCGTAGCCTTGTGCAAATGAGGATAGATCCAGGCATTGGTTTGATTCAGCCAATACTCGTGGAAGCCCCGCGCCCCCCAACTCGACTGAGCCGGGCGACACACCTGCTGGGTAGGATTTTCCATCAAGTATTCAGCTAAATGGGTCATGCGAAAGGTCTGCTGGTCGTAATAGCTTTTGCGAATTAAGTAGTCCAAAAACCAAGGCCCCTCATACCACCAGTGCCCAAACAGTTCCGCATCATAGGGAGAGACCACAATCGGCGGGCGACCCATGACATTGTAGAGATGTTCAATTTGCCACTGGCGGTTGACCATGAAATTGCCCGCATGTTCCGCAGCTTTCTCCCGGGCCCAGTAGGGGTCATACAGTTGTTTTTGCCCCAAATCTAACCCCCGACCCGTGATTTTGTGGTACTTAATCCCCGTATTTTTCCGCTGACCATTGGGCATGATGTAAGGCTTAATGTATTCATAGTCCGCCTCCCAACCCAAATCCTTGTAAAACTCCCGATAGACGGGATCCCCGGGGTAGCCGACTTCCGCTGACCACACTTGTTGGGAGGACTCATGATCGCGGCCAAAAACCGCTACCCCCGTCTCGGTAAAAATAGGAGCATAGAGACCGTACTTAGGACGGGGCTTGGCATAGAGAACCCCATGGCCATCCATGATCATGTAGCGTAGCCCGGCATCCGCCACCATTCGCTCTAACCCGGGATAATAGGCGCATTCCGGGAGCCAAATCCCGCGGGGCCAGCGGCCAAAATGCTCGTTGTAATGTTCGCAGGCTACTTGCAACTGCGCCCACACCGCCTCCGGATACATCTGCATCAACGGCAAATACCCATGGGTGGCACCGCAGGTAATAATTTCCAGATTGCCACTGTCTTGAAACTGTTTGAAAGCTCTCACCAAATCCCGGTCGTAGCGCTCCCACACATCCCGAACTCGACTAAACTCTTGCTGATAGTGCTCCGCCAGATATTTGATATGGCCGTTAAAGCGATTGCGCTCGATCTCCAACTGAGCCAATTCTTCCAGCTTGCTCAGATATTCCTCATAGCGATCCTGAAGCAGGGGATCCCGGAGCATGGAGACGAGGGGGGGGGTCATGGACATGGTGAAGCGGAAATCAATCCCATCCCGTCGCAGCCCCTCAAACATGAGGATCAAGGGGGCATAGGTTTCCGTGATGGCTTCGTAGAGCCATTCTTCTTCTAGGACGAAATCCTGCTCAGGGTGGCGGACAAAGGGTAAATGGGCATGCAGAACCAGCGCCAGATAGCCAATTGCCATAAAACACCACGGAATGGAGATCCCTTAAGATTTTGACACAAAGCCTGACCCCACAACAGGGTGACTGCGGGCAGACCAGTTAAGCCTCACGGTGAGTCCCTAGCACTTGAGGCACGAATCTCACTCGGCTACTGAGCTTGGTTATCTTTAGAGATGAAAAAATTGGATTGAAGGGGGCTGGGGATGGAGCTTTGGATTGCGGTTGCCGTGGTTATTGTGCTGGGTTTGGTGGGAGTTTGCTGGCTTTGGGCTCGGGGCGGCCGACCGACTCGGAGGTTGTCAGGTTCACAATCCGTGGCTAGGCGCAGTGAGCTGGTGGTTCGCATTGACCGGCTCCTGATGGGGGATCGAGCAGCCCGAGAGCGGCTCTTGGCTGCCGCCCGCAGAAACCATCCCGGCAAATCAGCCCGCTGGTATGAGGAAAAGGTCCTGGCCGATCTGGAGCGGGATCGCCGCTAAAGACTACAATGGAGGGGCTTGTTACAATTTGCAACAGAATGGATACCCTGTTGACGCCCGCCCAGCGTTCCAAGTTGGATCCCAGTGACGATGCCTGGTTTTATGAGTACCCGCGTTTTGTCACCCATGTGGATCAGGGGTTTATCCGTCAACTCACCGACCTCTACCGCCAGGAACTGAAGCCCCACAGTCGCATTTTGGATCTGATGAGCAGTTGGGTCTCCCATCTGCCGGAGGAGATGACTTTTGAGCATGTGGAAGGACATGGCCTGAATCGGGAAGAGTTAGCCGCCAATCCCCGCCTCGATCACTTTTTTGTGCAAAATCTCAATCACAATCCCTATCTACCCCTGCCCGATCAGAGCTTTGATGCCGTCCTCAATACCGTCTCGGTCCAATACCTGCAACAGCCGGAAATTGTCTTTGCCGAAATCGCCCGCATCCTCAAACCCGGCGGGGTAGCTATCGTCAGCTTCTCCAACCGCATGTTCTACCAAAAGGCCATCCAAGCCTGGCGCGACAACTCCGAATTGGGGCGGGTGGCCCTGGTACAACGCTACTTTGCCCATGTGCCCCAGTTTACCCCCGCCAAAATCATTCAACGACCGGGATCCCTGGTGGAGCGCTTCCTGGGCAGTGGTGGGGATCCCTTTTATGCGGTGATGGCCTATCGTTGTCCTTGAGTTGCCTTTGAGAGATGGCTGTGTCAGGTAGGCCTGATCGGTTGATAATAAGCCCAGAGGACTGGGAGCGGCACGATGAAGGCGATGATTTTGGCGGCAGGTAAGGGCACCCGGGTGCGCCCGATCACCTATTTGATCCCCAAGCCGATGATTCCCATTCTGCAAAAGCCGGTGATGGAGTTTTTGATTGAGCTGCTGCGCCAGCACGGCTTTGACCAAATTATGATCAACACCAGCCATCTGGCCGACCAAATCGAAAATTATTTCCGGGATGGCCAACAGTGGGGGGTGCATTTGGGGTTTTCTTTTGAGGGTTATTTCCACAATGGACAGCCGGTGGCCCAGGCACTGGGATCGGCGGGGGGAATGCGCAAGATTCAGGATTTTTCTGGTTTCTTTGATAGTACCTTTGCGGTGCTGTGTGGGGATGCCTTGATCGATCTCAATTTGACGGAGGTGGTGAGGTTTCACAAGCAGAAGGGAGCTTTGGCAACGATTGTGCTGCGGGAGGTGCCCAAAGAGGAGGTCTCCAGCTATGGGGTGGTGGTGGTGGATGAGGAAGGTCGGATCAAACAATTTCAAGAAAAACCTAAACAGGAAGAAGCCCTCAGCACCACCATCAATACGGGGATCTATGTGTTTGAGCCGGAGGTGTTTGACTATATTCCTTCCGGGGTGGAGTACGACATTGGCGGGGATTTATTTCCCAAGTTGGCGGCGGCGGGGGTGCCTTTTTATGGGGTGAATATGGATTTTCAATGGGTGGATATCGGCAAAACCAGTGATTATTGGCAAGCCATTATGAAGGTTTTGCGGGGGGAGGTGAATGGGGTGAAGGTGCCGGGGATTGAAATCGCTCCGGGGGTATGGTCGGGGATCAATGTGCGGATGAATCTCAGTCGGGTCAATATCGTGCCGCCAGTTTACATCGGGGCTAGTTCCTGGATCGGGGATGGGGTGACGATTCTAGGACCGACGGCAATTGGGGCGGGCTGCATTCTCAATCAGGGGGCGGTGATCGATCAAAGTGTAATTTTTAACTATACCCATGTGGCCAGGGGGGTGACGCTGCGGCGGCGGATGGTGCTGGGTAAGTATTGCATTTCTTCCGAGGGGACGGCGATTGATACGGAAGAAACGGATCTGAGCTGGTTGATCGGCGATGCCCGCAGCAGCAACATGGGAATGGGAGTGAGCGGTCTGTAATGCCTGGGCTGTACCTCTACGGCATGGTTAAGGCGCCCGGACCGCGACATCTGGCGGTTACAGGACTGGATCAACAGCCCGTCCAGATGATGACCCTGGGCTCTCTGGTGATGTTCTACAGCCAGGCGCTGCAGGATCGCTATCTGGCCAGCCGTAATAATCTCCTCACCCACGAACGGGTGCTGGAAAAAATTATGCAGGAAGGACACCGCTCGGTGCTGCCCCTCCAGTTCGGCTTGGTGGTCACAGACTGGCAACAGGTACACAATGACTTGCTCATCCCCCAACAAGCCCGACTCACGGAACTCCTCCAACACCTAGAAGGCAAGCGCGAGGTGGGAGTAAAAGTGTTTTGGGATCCCCAAAAGGAGTTACAGTTGGGTTTGGAAGAAAATCCAGATTTGAAGCGACGCCGGGATCAGATGGCGGGCTCTCCGTTGGGGTTGGATGCGGTGGTGAAGATTGGGCAGGAGTTGGAGCAGATGTTGGAAGGGCGGCGGCAGGGGATTGCCAGGACGTTTGTGGAGCGGTTGCGTCCTTTGAGCAGTGAGATGGTGGTGGGGGAGTTGCTGACGGAAAATATGGCCTGCAATTTGGCATTTTTGATCCCCTGGGAGGGGGAGCCGGAGTTTGCCCAGCAGGTGGAGCGCCTCGACCAGGAGTTTCAGCAGCGGCTGCGGATTCGCTACAACAATTTCACAGCCCCCTACAATTTTGCCCGCCTCTAGGCCATGACTAGGCCACCGTCAATGGTGATTACTTGTCCGGTGATGTAGGCGGCGGCGGGATCGGCTGCCAAAAAACGAACAACCCCAGCCACTTGCTCTACGGTCCCTAGGCTGTGCAGGGGGATTTGCTGCAGCAGGGCGGTGGTGTCGAGGTTTTCGGTCATCTGGGTCTGGATAAAGCCAGGGGCAACGGCATTGACGGTGATGGTGCGGGCGGCAAGTTCCCGGGCAGCGGCTTTGGTCAAACCAATCACACCGGCTTTGGCGGCGCTGTAGTTGGCTTGCCCAGCATTGCCCATCAACCCAATCACCGAGGCAATGTTGATGATCCGCCCCCGCCGCTGCTTCACCATCAGTTTGGCCGCTGCTTTCAAACACAAAAAGGTGCCGGTCAGGTTGGTCTGCACCACTGCCTGCCAATCCTCTAGCTTCATCCGCAACAGCAAACCATCCCGGGTAATGCCGGCGTTGTTCACCAGCACATCCAAACGCCCCCACTGCTGCTGCACCTGGGCAAACATCCCCTCCACCGCCTCGGGATCCCCAATGTCGGCGGGGAGCAGAAAGGCTTTTCCCCCTTGGGCTGTGATCTCCTCCTGCACGGCAGCGGCAGCGGCAGCACTGCTGCTGTAGTTGATCCCCACCGCCGCTCCCTCTGCCGCTAGAGCCTTGGCGATGGCAGCCCCAATGCCGCGGCTAGCTCCCGTCACCACCGCCACCTGATCCAACAACAGTGCCATAGGGGATCCCCAAGCGTCAGCACCCTATTGTGCCGTATTTTGGGACTCGCTTTTCTGGGTTTCTTCGGCTTTGAGGCTGCGCTCGAGTTGGTGACGCTGCTCCATCACCCGCAGAAAGTAGCCCCCCATCATCGCCCCGGACAGCAACCGGGCGAGATTTTCCCGATTGGTGACAATCTGCACCCCAAACTGATCCCCGGGCAGGGATCCCAAGAGACTGCGGATGTTGTAGCCTAGGACTTCCAGCACTTCCGGCGAGGAGGCTTGGGCCACTTCCTGAAACACCTCTGGGGATTGGGATTGCAAATAATGCCACAGGGCATTTTCCGGCCCCGGTGTCGGGATCCCTTCAAAACCCGGCAAAAAGTTCATGGGATTGGACATGGACACATCCCCATTTGTAAACCTTCATAACGTTATGATAACCTTCTGGCTGTCTTGCTTTTGGGGGTAGATAACCGTACTGGCAGGTGTGGATTAGCCGGGGTCGGACCCCTGGATGCGCCATTGGTTGAGGCGGGCGCGGGTATTGGCATCTAGAAAGCGCGCCAGACTTTGCCCTTGCCCTGGGGAGTGCTGCTGGTGGCTGCGGATTTCCTTGGCTGTTTGCTGCACTTCCCGCCACAACTGCTGCGCCGACATCCACTCAGCCCCATAGCCTGACACCACCAATTGCTGCATGCGATCGGAAGTGGCTACCCGAATTCGCCGCCGGGATCCCCGGTTTTCGGCGCAGCAGCGCTCAATCCAACTGTCGGCGGTTTCTCCCCAGGCGGTGAAGCACACCTGAATACCGGCAGAGGTCGGCAGGTGCTGAGTGGGTGTGGTCTGGGCATAGGCGTCAAAAACCACAATCGCCTGGTAACCCCGTACCGCCACATAGCTACTCAGGCTTTCCACAAGGCGATCCCGAGCCAATTCCAAGCTCGTCTCCCGCTGCAACCGCTGTAAGTCCGGCCAAGCGCCGATGACGTTATAGCCGTCCACAATCAGCAGAGTCATGGCCAGGGAGGGAGTGCTTGCCTCCAATTATGACAGATGATTTCAAGAACTTTACAGTGCCTGGGAGCGGGCCTTGAGGATCATCTGCACAAACTCCCGGAACAAATAATCGGCATCATGGGGGCCGGGGCTGGCCTCCGGGTGGTACTGCACCGACAGCAAAGGCAACTGCTGATGGCGAATGCCGGCCACGGTGTGGTCATTGAGATTGAAATGGGTCACCTGTACCTGGGGATCCCGGACGGAGTCGAGGTCGACGGCAAAGCCGTGGTTTTGGCTGGTGATTTCCACCGTCTGGGTCAGGCCACAGGGGTGGTTAAGGCCGTGGTGGCCAAACTTCAGTTTATAGGTACTGCCTCCCAAAGCCAGGTTCAAAATCTGGTGCCCCAGACAGATCCCGAAGATGGGCTTGCCCACCTGCAACAGCGCCTTAGCGGTGGCAATCCCCTGCACCTCCGCCGCCGGATCCCCAGGGCCATTGGAGAGAAAAATCCCTTCTGGGTCGTGAGCCAGCACCTCTTGGGGAGTGGCTGAAGCCGGCAGCACCACCACCTCACAGCCGTAGCGAGCCAAGCGGCGCAGGATATTGCGCTTAATGCCAAAATCAATCGCCACCACCCGCACCGGTGGATCCGGCCGCACCCAGGGATCCCCGTAGTCCCATTCTGGGGGGGTGGCTTCCCGCCAGGTGTAGGGGACTGCCGTCGTTACCTGCCCGGACAGGCGTTGTCCTTCCATGGAGGGGGCGGCCAGCAGTTGCTGCCGCAGAGCCTCCAGGTCTTCTGTTTGGGTGGAGATAATTCCGTTCATAGCCCCGTGGGTGCGCAAGCAGCGGGTGAGGGCGCGGGTATCCACCCCGGCAATGCCCACAATCCCGTGAGCCTGCAAATAGGCCTGCAAACTGGCTTGGGCCCGCCAAGAACTGGTGTAGCCGGAACAGTTTTTCACCACCACCCCTTGGGCTTGGGGGCGGGGGGACTCAGCATCCAAATCGTTCACGCCAGTATTGCCCAACTCTGGACAGGTAAACGTGACAATTTGCCCACAATAGCTAGGGTCTGTGAGCACCTCCTGGTAGCCGGTCATGCCCGTATTGAACACCACCTCCCCCACCGTCGTCCCCGGACAACCCACCGACCAACCAGGAAAAACACTGCCATCAGCCAACATCAACACCGCCGCTTGGCGGGATCCCCAGGGGAAAACGGACATGGGCACACCCTCTCAGGTCAACTTACTATAGCATTGGCAACCCGCCTTGGATGGGGGTTGGGGAAGGGTAGATGGCAGATCAGATTTTTAGAGATTTTGAGCTACTTGGCGGGAAATTTTCAAGTCAGAGTTGGGAAAGGATGAGATGAGGTTTTTCCTTGGCATGATCTACAGTAGCGAGGAGGAGAAAAGGGATGACCGCCGCCGTCACCACAGAGGGCTTGAGTAAGATTTACCGCACCGGCTTTTGGCTCAACAAACAGATCCGTTCCCTGAATCGCTGCTCCCTGCAGGTCAATGCCGGGGAAACCTTTGGCTTACTGGGGCCCAACGGCGCCGGCAAAACCACCACCATCAAATGTCTCCTGGGCATCATCACCCCCAGCGAAGGCAGCGGCACCATCCTCGGCAAACCCCTCGGCGACCGGGCCATCAAACAACAGGTGGGCTACCTACCGGAAAACGCCTACTTCTACGATCAGCTCACTGCCTGGGAATTTCTGGAACTGGCGGGATCCCTGTTTCAGATTCCCGGCAAAATCCTGCAGGAACGCATCCCCAAACTACTAGAACAAGTCGGCTTGAGCCTAGAAACCGCCCGCAAAAAAGCCCTGCGCACCTATTCCAAGGGGATGTTGCAGCGCACTGGGGTTGCCCAAGCTCTCATCAACGATCCCACCCTGATCTTTCTAGATGAACCTATGTCGGGGTTGGATCCCCTGGGTCGCCATCACATGCGGCAACTGATTCTCGATCTGAAAAAACAAGGCAAGACCATCTTCTTCAACACCCATATCCTCAGCGATGTGGAAGCCATCTGTGACCGCGTTGCCATCCTCGTCAAAGGCAACCTCGTCGCCTCGGGATCTTTGGAGGAATTGCTGGGGCGATCGGATGTCTATCAGGTCAAGGGGCAGGGGGGGGATTTGACCCAATTGGGATCCCGGCTGAGCAACTGGCAGGTGGAAGGGGAGCATTGGCAGGGGAGTTGGTCGGGATCAGCCCAGGAGGGATTGCGGGAGATTTTGGCAGCTGGGGGGACGGTGTTGGAGTGGGTACAGCAGCGGGAATCCCTGGAAGATTACTTTGTCCGTTTGGTGCAGCAGCATGACACGGGGGTAGCCACCTGAGCTAGGATTTGGGGTGGACTGCATAGGAGCGGCACTATGGCAGACTTCAACCGTGGTATTATGCGCTTTCCTGGAGCCGACAGTCCCCTAGCGCTGTTGATCTCCAGTATCATTGTCTTCGGTGTGGTGGGAACCTTGATCTGGTGGGCCTTGCATCAAGCCTACGCGAGCTAATTCCTCATCTCCGTCACACCCTCCTGCACTGGTACGCCCAGCATCAGCGCCCCCTCCCCTGGCGCACCACTCGGGATCCCTATGCCATTTGGATTTCGGAGGTGATGTTGCAGCAGACCCAGGTAGTGAAAGTGATTCCCTATTATCAGCGTTGGCTGGCAGCGTTGCCGACGGTTGTGGACGTGGCCCAGAGCTCTCGGGAGCAGATTTTGAAGTTGTGGGAGGGGTTGGGTTACTATCGTCGGGCTCGGGCTATCCATGCGGCAGCCCAAGTGATTCTCAGGGATTATCAGGGGCACTTTCCCCGCACCCTGCCCGAGGTGATGGCCTTACCGGGGATTGGGCGCACCACCGCCGGGGGGATTCTCAGTGCTGCCTTTAACTTGCCCTACCCGATTTTGGATGGGAATGTGCGGCGGGTTTTGGCTCGCCTGGTGGCTCTGCCCCTGCCCCCCGCCCAAGCCCTAGGGGAGCTGTGGGCCCTTTCGGAAGCCTTACTGGATCCCGATTCCCCCCGGGACTTTAACCAGGCCCTGATGGATTTGGGAGCCACCCTGTGTCGTCCGCGCCAGCCCCGCTGTCACCATTGTCCTTGGCAAGACTCCTGTTGCGCCTACAATCAAGGTCAGCAGCACGAGATCCCCATGACCACCCCTGCCCCCCCCCGTCCCCATCGTCAAATTGCCGTGGGCATTGTGTTTCGTCGGGACGGGCAGGTCCTGATTGCTCAGCGCCCGGAAACCTCCATGCTGGGAGGATTGTGGGAATTTCCCGGCGGCAAAGTGGAGCCCGGGGAAAGCCTGGCGGCCTGCGTCGAGCGGGAGCTACTGGAAGAAGTGGGCATCCACGTCCAAGCCCGGCAAGAACTGGCCACCGTCGAGCACGCCTACACCCATTTCAGCATCACCCTCACCGCCTACCTCTGCCGCTACCTATCCGGTCAGATCCAGCCCCTGCAATGCGCCGACGTGCGCTGGATCGACCCCCAACAGCTCAAAGACTACCCCTTCCCCATGGCCAATCAAAAACTCTTCCCCTACCTCGACCCCTGGCTGCGGGATCCCGACAATCTGGCTGGTTTGTGGGCTTAGGAGAGCAGCTTTTCCCGGGGCCAAGTTTCCCACCAGGCTGGATGGAGGGCCGCCGTCGCCTCCGAAGGCGGCAGCAAACAGCTCGGTTGGCTTGGGCGCAGGTCCATATAGTGGCTATCGCGGATCCCCATAATTTCCTGTTGGATCAAAGGCAGGGGTTCGCCCAGTTGTTGCAGCAAATAGCTACATAGCCCCAAGCTGGTTTCAAACTCCCCATGGATCACTTCCGAAGCCCCCAACTGGTAGAGCTGTTCAATATCGTCTCGTTTGGGGGCGCGAATAATCACCAGCAACTCCGGGCAGCGCTCCCGCACCCGCTTCAAACACAAACGCCCACTCAAAGGATCGGCAACTGTAATCACCAGCGCCCGTGCCCCCATCACATTGGCCTTTTCCAACAGCAGCGGGCTAGCCACATTGCCGTACAGATAGGGGATCCCCCGTTGGCGCAGCTCTTGGATGGCTCGTTCCGACTGATCGATCACCAGCAGGGGGTAGCCCCGTCCTTCCAGCAGCCGCACCAGATCCCGCCCCACCTGCCCATAGCCGCCGATGATCACATGTCCTTGTCCGGGCAGATGGGGAGAACTGCCCTTGACCGGATCCTGCTGCTTAAAGCCAGGGATTTTTTCCAGCCAAGGGAACAGCCTGGGCACAACATTGAGTAAAAAAGGCGTGACCACCAGAGTTACCGCCGTCGTACTGGCCAAGAGCAAATACAGGGAGCGAGAAATAAAGCCCAAACTTTGCCCCTCACTGGCCAACACAAAAGAGAACTCCCCGATTTGACTCAACCCCACCCCCACCAGCAGCGCCGACTGGGGTGAATAGCCAAATAGCCAGGTTACAGGAGCCGTAATCAGAAACTTACCCACCATCACCAGCGCCACCAAACCGCTGATCAACAGGGCATGCTCCGTAATAAACAGCGGGTCAATTAACATCCCAATCGAGACAAAAAAGAGGGCAGCAAACACATCCCGCAGCGGCTCCACATAATCCAGGGTTTGGTCAGCATATTCCACCCCAGAAATCATCAGCCCCGCCACAAAAGCCCCCATCTCACTGGAGATCCCCATCCGCTCCGTGAGCAGAGCAATACCCGCGCACAGGGAAATCACCCCCAACAGAAACAACTCCTTACTTTCCCGCTGGGCCAGCAGCCGCAAAAACGACGGCACCACCCAGATCCCTGCCACCACCGCCCCCCCGCCGAACAGCCCCATCTCCACCACCGCCCTGCCCACCGCCCAACCCAATTCCGACAGGGGGTGATCCAACGCCGGCAGCACCCCCAGCATCAGTCCCACCGCCAAATCCTGGACAATCAGGATCCCCAGCATCGCCTGGCCATGGGGGGTTTCCACCTGATTTTTGGCCATCAAACTTTTCAGCACCACCGCCGTCGAAGACAGGGACAACACCGCCCCCAGAAAAATCCCTTGCACCGGCGTTTTGACCCACCCCGTCAGCAGCGCCGCCACCGTTGTCATCGCCATCGTCAGCAGCATTTGCAGGGATCCCCCCCCCAGGGCAATGCCCCTTACCCGCCCCAATTGTCCCAGAGAAAACTCCACCCCCAGGGTAAACAGCAGAAAGGTCACCCCGAACTGGGCCAGGGTTTCCACCTGGACCAATTCCTTAATCAGCCCCAGCCCCGTGGGGCCCACCAGCATACCTGCCCCCAAGTAGCCCAGCAACAGGGGCTGCCGCAGCAAGGACGCCAGAAATCCGCCCACCGCCGCCGCCGTCAACACCGTCACAATATCCAGGATCAGGCGAAAATCTTCCAGCACAGGGGTAAACTGAGGGGGTTCATGAACTTTTGTTTCTCTCTTACCCTAGCATCTTTACCGGGTACTCATTTCCCCAGCCATCGAAACCGGGGTGGGGTTGGCGGGCGAACACATCTAGGCGTTCTCCCGGGAACAGCTCGGCGATACGGCGGTAAAAGGAAGCCGGCTTAGCGCTGTGGTAGGTGGGGGTTTCGCTAAAACAGGTTTGGAGCTTGCCCCAGCAGTGTTTGGGGAACAGGGCTTTTCCCCGATAGCCAAACAGCACATGTTCCGTGGTGATTTGGTAGGGTCCGAACGGGCAAGGGCCGGTCCGTTTATTCCAGGTAATCAGGGTATAGTACTGAAAGCCCCAGGCAGCCATCAGGTCGAAAGCCATAGCCAGAATTGGCTCTCCGCTGCCGCGATCTTTACTATTGGTAGCCCACAGCCACAGGTAGGCCTGTTCCGCTGCCCAAACTGGGATAGGCAACTGCAATAGCTCCGCCTTAGTCAGGGTTGGGTAGTCCAGGGCTGTTTTTTGCTGAGGTCGAGCCTTCCGGCGGCCAGTCTTACCCTGATTCCAGGGGGGATCCACCACTAAAACCTGATAGCGTTTCTTCGGTTCATCCATGCCGGCACAAAGGCACACAAAAGCCACTGATCTTGATTTTAGATATTATCAGCCATGGAAAAATCGTGATCTAGTCATTTCGATTAACTTTAAGACAGTTTCTCTCATGAAAAATATCTATTTTTCTAAGGTTAATCAATCTGCAAACTTTGCAAGCACTTGTGAGTATCTCATCTCTGAGGGCAAATCTAAATACAAAAAGTCTATCAACTCACTCCTCTTTTCCCTTTAGGAAGCCTCGGCCGAGTTTAGCAGCAGTGGCGGCAGTCATTCCATTGACTTGGAATTGATCTTCTCAAGGGTGGGCAGGCGTAGCAAGGAAGATGAGGTCTCCGGGACATTATCGAGGGGACACAAGAAGAACCCCCAAGGTAGGATCAGTCGTTCCCCAGCTCAATCAGGTAAGTACCCTGTTGCTGAGCATCCGTATCCTCGGCCCCGGTAATATGCCCTCCCCCAGGAGCTCCCAGGCGAAGATGTGCTGCAATAAGGGCAGATATTCGGGCAAAGATGGGTGAAGGTTTTCGGACTCCCCCCCCAACAAGGACGCTGGCTGTTGATCCCGGTGGGGATCCTGGTTTTGCTGTGCTTAGGGACAGTCTATTCCTGGAGCCTGTTCCGTAAACCCCTAGAAGCTGAGCTGGGGATCGGTGCTACAGCCAGTTTGCTCCCCTACACCATAGCTTTCATGCCCATTGCCGGCCGTTGGATCCCCCGCTGGGGGCCGCGCCGCGTCACTGCTCTGGGGGGACTCGCCGTGGGCTTGGGGTACTGTTTGGCTAGCCTGGCGGACCAAATTGGCACCCTCATCCTCAGCTACGGGGTGATCGCCGGAACTGGGGTGGGGATCACCTACGGTGTACCCATGGCGGTGATGGCCCGCTGGTTCCCGGAACGGCGGGGCTTGGCGGTTGGGCTGACCGTGATTGGCTTTGGGCTGTCGCCTCTCATCACAGCCCCTCTGGCAGCCTACGGCTTGCGCCACGTGGGCCCCCGCCTAACCTTGGGGATCCTTGGGGTTGTGTTTACCCTGCTGATCCTGAGCTGTGCTTGGGTTCTGCGGTTTCCCCCCTCAGAATGGGGCAGTCAACCCACCCAACCCCTTGCCCGACAAGTCCCCTTGTGGCAGCAGCGCCGTTTCTACGGACTGTGGGGTGCCTATGCCCTCGGAACCCTGGTAGGACTGAGCGCCATTGGCATTTCTGCCCCCGTTGGGGAAGAGGTGATCGGTTTGGATCCCGGTTTGGCCGCCCGCTGTGTTTCTCTGTTTGCGGTGTTTAACGGTCTCAGCCGCCCCCTGTTTGGCTGGCTCAGTGATCGCTGGCCCCCTGAACGGGTGGCGGGCTTGTCCTATGGACTGATGCTGGTGGCTTCCCTGCTGATGCTGACCGCTGGCCTAGGGGATTTGCTCCCCTATGGGGTGGCCTTTGCTCTATTTTGGTTCTGTTTGGGAGGCTGGCTGGCGATGGCTCCAGCCCTGACCCTGCGCCTGTTTGATCCCGCCCACTATGCCCAAAACTACGGCCTGGTCTTCACCGCCTATGGGGTCGGCGCTCTCCTGGGCACAGCGGTCACCGGCTGGCTGCGAGATGGGCTGGGATCCTATACCTATGGGTTCTACGGCTTTGCCATCCTCGCCCTCCTAGGGGCCACCTGGGCCCAATACTTCCTGGGATCCCGAGATTAGCCTTGTCCTTTGACCCAGCGCAGGGTGATCTGGGCAATGCGGTGGCCAAACTGCTCTGCTGTGGCGAGGTCGGTGGGGTGGGGGGAATCAGCCCCCTGATCCGTTTGGGTCATCAGTCCTAGCCAACTGCTGAGGCGATTTTGGTCAGGGCCGGTCATCAATCCCTGACTGATCCAAATCATGGAGTGCTGGGCGGCAAAAATGGCCAGGGTTTGCAGGGTGTTGAGCTTGTCCCCATTCAGGCCCACAGAGTTGGTAAATCCGGCCGCCAACTTGTCTTTCCACCCCTGCACATACCACGTTTGCGAGGTGGCATCCATAAAGGCTTTCATGGGTGCTGCCACACTGCCCATGTAGGTGGGGGTACCGAAGACAATCGTGTCGGCGCTATCCAACTGCCCCAAATCTTCCATGGCCGCCGCCACCGTGATCAACCGAGCCGTAACCCCAGGCACAGCCACCAGCCCCTGATAGACTCGCTCCGCCACCTGGGCTGTGCGACCGCTGCCACTGTAGTAAACAATGCTGACCTCTGCCATCTGCTAGTTCCAATCCACCACCACCCATCTTAGCAAATAGTTAGGACTAGAACAATCTCATTCCAGACGGCCCCATAGCTGCCCATAGCTGCCCATAGCTGCCCATAGCTGATGGTGGGGGGGTTAGTTGCTGGCGACGCTGACGGGTTCGTTGACGCGGCGGGCAACGGTGATGCCCCCTTCCTCAAGCAGCACTTCCTGGCGCTCGAGGGAGATGGCGAGGACACGGGCAGTGCGGTAGCGGTCACCCCGGCGAACAACTCCAGGTACCGCCTGATCCGCTGTCACCAAAGCCACTATATCCCCGTCCACATTCATCACCCCAGAAACCATAACGCTGCGGGCAAACCGGGCCGGATCTGGGGTGGGAGTGGCCGGCTCAATCAGGGGTAGCTCTTGCCCATCAAGGGTGGTGACCGTTAAGGCCGGAGGGGGTGGGGGCAGGGGGGTGGGGGTGGCAACGCTTAAATCCAAAGGCTGAAAGGGATCACTGCGCCCAGCTTGGGCCTCGGCACGGGCCCGCTCCCGGGCAGGGTCAAGGGGATCAATCAATTGAATGTTGACAGCCGTATCCGAAAATAAATCGCTGGGCTGGGCAGAGGTAGCAGCGCTGGTCAAAGTGGCTAACCCCAGCAGGATCAGTCCAAGCCGCAAACTGCTAGAGATGCGTAGCACAGGAGGCAGGGTCATAAGCGGGTTACCGGGAGCAGCATCTTGCCCCTATGCTAGCCAAAACTCTGCCGTTCGGGCAGACGGCTGTGTTAGCAATCGGTGATGTTCCTTTCCTGGGCAGAAACCTGCTGACCCCTTTCTGAAATGGCTGTTTTCCCTTGCCGAAAACCTGAACAAAACCTCGATAATAGAAGTGTCTTGTTGGAAATGACTATGCCTGTTAGGAGTGCTCGTATCGATCGCAGTCGCAGCAATGGGGATCCCGATCAGTTTAGTGAAATTGCCAAGGAGTTGCTGGGGCAACGCACGTTGCAAGGGGATGGCAAGAAGGTGACGGATACGGCGATGACCAATACCGGTGGGAATCCCAAGGCCTTTTTGCAGATGGCAGCGGCGCTGCGCCGGCAGCGGGGATAACCTGAATGTAGGTTGATGAGGACGGCAGCAGGTGGGCTTGGTACAGTGGCTGGGTTTGCTGGCCTTGGTGGTGTTTTTTTATGCCCTCTGGCAGGTGCGCCAGATGCTGATGCTGCTGTTTACGGCGGTGGTACTGGCGGTGGCTATTGATACGTTGGCGGCGGTACCGCAGCGGCTGGGGCTAAGCCGGGGACTATCGATCCTGGTGACGGGGCTAGTGGTGCTTTTGTTGGGGTTTTTGGGTGGGCTGCTGATTGTACCGCCGTTGGTTGAGCAGTTTGCCCAGTTGTTGTCCCTGTTGCCTAAGGGGGCTTCGGAAGCTCAGGATCTGCTGACCCAGTTTTATGCCCGCTTGCCGGTGGATGTGCAGCCGCCGAGTCTGCAGGAAATCTTCACCACCCTGGCGGCGCAGCTGAATATGGTCCTGGGACGATCCCTGGCAATTTTTTCCTCCCTGCTGAGTACGGTGGTGGGGGTGTTGATTGTGCTGGTGCTGACGGCGCTGCTGCTGGCAGACCCCGTGGCCTATGCCCATGTGTTTATGCTGATGTTTCCGGCGTTTTACCGCCCGCGGGTGCACGAGATCCTCTGGCGCTGTCGCACAGCCCTACAACGCTGGTTGATCGGGATTATGATCACCAGTTCGCTGGTGATGCTGCTCAGTGCCGTGGGGCTGTGGCTGTTGGGGGTGCCGCTGGTACTGGCCAATGCGGCGCTTGCGGGCTTGCTCAATTTGATCCCCAATGTGGGCCCTACCCTGAGTGTGGTGGCACCGATGATGGTGGCCCTGACGGTGTCTCCCTGGAAGCCGTTGGCGGTGCTGATCCTCTATATCCTGATCCAACAGGCGGAAACCTATATCCTGGCACCCTTTGTCATGTCGCGGCAGGTGCGGCTACTGCCCGGGATCATCCTGCTGTCCCAGATTTTTTTCACCACGTTTTTTGGGGTACTGGGGCTATTCCTGGCTGTGCCTCTGGCAGCAGTTTTGCAAGTCTGGATCCAAGAGGTGGTGGTGCGCGATGTCCTCGACCGCTGGCAGGTGGGATCCCCGGTGCCGTCTCTGCCTTTGCTCAAGCCGTTTCGCCCCGATGAAGGGCTAGAACCGGCAGTCCCAACACCCGAGGGGGACGGGCATGGCCCTGATTAACTGGCAACCCCTGCTGGAGTTGCTGGGCTATCCGTTTATGCAACGGGCGTTGCTGGGGGGGATGCTCATCGGTGCTCTGGCAGGAGGGGTGGGGAGTCTGGCGGTGGTGCGGCAGTTCTCCTTTTTCAGTCATACGGTCAGCCATGCCGCCCTGCTGGGGATTGTCCTCAGTGCTGCCCTGGGCTGGGATCCCACCCTGACGCTGCTGCCGTTCACGGTGCTGTTCGGACTGGGGGTGCTGCTGCTGGTCCGCATGACCGGACTGTGGCGAGATACGGTCCTCAATGTCACCTTTTCGGGATCCCTGGCGCTAGCGGTAATTGGCTTGAGTCAGTTACCGGGTTATCGGGGTGGGTTGAGTGGGGTTTTGTTTGGGGATATTTTGGCGATTCAGGAGCGGGATATAGGTCTGAGTTGGCTGGTGTTGATGGGGGTGGGGGTGCTGCTGCTGCTTTCCCTGCGGCCCCAGAGTTTGATGGTTCTGCATCCAGAGATGGCTAGGGCCCGGGGGATCCCGATTGGGGTGTATGAGGTGGGTTTTGTGGTGGTGTTGTCTGTGTTGGTGGCTTTGGCGACGCGGGTGGTGGGGGTGTTGTTGGTGAATGCTTTTTTGGTGATCCCGGCGGCGATTGCCCGTTTGCTGAGTTGCCGGTTTGGGCAGTTTATGGCTTTGGCCAGTTTGGTGGGGGCGGGGTCGGCGGTAGTGGGGGTGCTGGTGGCGGGGCTGACCAATTGGCCGGCCGGACCAAGTGTGGTGGTGGTGCAGATGGGGGTGTTTTTGCTGGTGGCAGTTTGGCGGCATTTTCTCGAGAAGCGAATGCTGCCAAATCAATCTCGATGATCCCAGGGGGATCCCTTAAGATTGTGGGTGAGGGGAAGCATCTCTAGTTCCATCACCTAATCCCTTCTCCCAGAAGGGGAGAGGGGCCGGGGGGCTGTTTCAAGGCATGGATAGGCTGTTTCTTCAGCAGGGGCTCATCCCGGTTCTGGCAAAAACCCTGCTTCTTTCACAAGTCCGCCCCTCCCCACTGGGATTATTGGAGTCTTTTCCGGTGTCAAAGCGACGGGCTGTCGTTTGCCGATCAGCGGAGCGGATGCCACAATAAAGGCTTTGACAAGGGGTGAGCCTGTGAATCCAGATATGCCCAAACAGCCCTCCCGCCGGCGGATTGTGTCTGTAGGGGTTGGAGCCCATGGTTTGGTGGCTATCGGCATCTCAGCCCATGGGGTGGTTGCCATCGGCGTTGTCACCCATGGCATTGTTTCCATCGGCATCGTGGCAATGGGGGCTATTTCTGCCGGACTGGTGTCCATGGGGATCCTCTCTGGCGGACTGGTCAGCATGGGCCTGGCCGCTTGGGGAGAACATAGCATGAGCCTAAGCCAACCTCACCACGACCACCCCTAGGCTGGCATACTAGGTACCATGACCCTGCACCTGTTCAATACCCTCAGCCGCCACAAAGAACCCTTTCTCCCCCGGGATCCCGAGCGGGTGACGATTTATGTTTGTGGGGTCACGGTTTACGATTTTTGTCATTTGGGCCATGCCCGCACCTATGTGGTTTGGGATGTGCTGCGCCGCTATTTGCTGGCCTGTGGCTATGGGGTGCGCTATGTGCAGAACTTTACTGATGTGGACGATAAAATCCTCCGCCGCGCCCTAGAGAATCACGAGACCATGGAGGCGGTGGCGGAGCGCTTTATTCAAGCCTATTTTGAGGATATGGATCGCTTAAATATCCTCCGCGCTGATGCCTATCCCCGAGTGACTCAGTCCCTGCCGGCCATTCACCGTCTGATTGAAAGTTTAAGCCTAAAACAATTTGCCTACGCCGTGCAAAGCCGCATCAATCCCCAAAGCCAGGATGTCTATTATGCAGTGCGACAATTCCCCGACTACGGCAAACTTTCCGGACGAAAATTGAGCGACCTACAAGCGGGAGCTAGCGGCAGAGTCGGCGAGGAAGAAGCCAATAAACGGGATCCCTTTGATTTTGCCCTTTGGAAGTCGGCCGTGGCTACGGAGCCGGGATTTGATTCTCCCTGGGGCTATGGTCGTCCGGGCTGGCACATTGAATGTTCGGCGATGGTGCGGGAATATTTGGGGGATAGCATTGATATTCATGCGGGGGGAGCAGATTTGATTTTTCCCCACCATGAAAACGAAATTGCCCAATCGGAAGCCGCGACCGGCAAGCCTTTAGCTCGCTATTGGTTGCACAACGGCTTTCTGAATATCCATGGGGAAAAAATGTCCAAATCCCTGGGCAATTTCACCACCCTCAGGGCCGCTCTGGAAACCTGTGATCCTATGGCTTTGCGGCTCTTTTTTCTCCAGACCCACTACCGTAGCCCCATTGATTTTACGCCTGCTGCCATTGCAGCGGCTGCCAATGGCTGGGCCACCCTGGTCAAAGCTGCCCATAGCTTTCCTCTAGCTGAGACCGCTGCCCCCGATCCCCAGATCTTGGCGGCCTTCCAGGAGGCAATGGACGATGACCTGAATACCTCCGCTGCCCTTGCCATCCTCTTTGACCTGGCCAAGGAGCTGATCCGGGAAAAAAATCTCCTCACCCACCAGCAAAGCCCCACCACCACCCCCAGCCAAACCCACCTGAAAACCCTCCACCACCTCCTTGGCATCCTGGGATTGCTCATCCCCCCGGCCCCGGCCACAACATCCCCATCCCTAAGCGAGACCGAGATTGAAGCCCGCATTGAACAGCGCCGCCAGGCCAAACAGGCCCGCAACTTTGCCCTAGCCGACCAGATTCGCGAAGAATTGAAAGCAGCCGGCGTCAGCTTGGTGGATCAAAAAGACGGCAGCACTCGCTGGTTTCGCAGCTAGGGATCGGATCACGGTAAGATTTTCTTGCGTGACGTCTTGAGAGGGGGATCCTGTGCAAATCGGCTTGACGGAAAAGGAACTTTCGGAATTCACCCAAAAAGCAGCTCAGTTGATCCTCAGTGGCCGGGATTCCGACAGTGCGGCACTGACGGAGTACAAAGCTTCGGCGCAATTTCGGGCAGGGGTGCAGTTGGCTTGTGCGGCGATGGTGCTGGTGATTGCCGAAAATAATGCTCGCATTGCCCAGCAATTGGAAGCAGCGGGCATCAAGCTCTAGTTGCGGCGGGATTGCTCAGTCCCTAGCACACCACAATCGGCTTAGGATCAAAATCAGTGCCTAGGGAAACGAGCATGGGTTCATCAAGGGCTGGTGCCGAGCAGCAGGGGGAAAGTCGTTATCGAGGCAATGACTGGCGGCTATTGCTGCGTCTTTGGCCCTATGCCCGCAGCCATTGGCTCTGGCTGCTGCTGTCGGTGGTGCTGCTGTTGCCCCTGGCTCTGCTTGAAGCCCTCCAGCCTTTGGTTTTGAAAGCTGCCCTAGACGGCCCCATTGCCAAGGCCCAGGCTGCCGGGCAGTTGGCTCCCTACTGGCCAGAACTGCAAGGGATCGCCTTGATCCTATTGGGACTGTTAGTGGGACGCACCCTCTTGCAATTCCTAGAAGGATACAGTAGCCAAAAATTAGGGCAAAGGATGACCGGCGATATTCGCGAGGATTTGTTTGCCCATATTTTGGCATTACCGGCTCGTTTTTTCGACCAAACTCCCGTCGGTAAGCTGATCACCCGCATTACCTCCGATGTAGAAGCCCTAGGGGACGTCTTCTCCACCGGCACTATTGGGATTGTCAGTGACCTGTTTACCTTGTTTGTCACCGGGATCATTATGGTTTGGCAGCGCTGGGATCTGGGCCTGCTGCTGATTGCTTTGGTGATCCCCATGGCAGTTCTGGTCAACTGGCTACAGCAAAAGTTCCGCGATGCCAACTATCGCGTCCGAGAGGAATTATCCAAACTCAACTCTTTGCTGCAAGAAAATATCATCGGCATCAGCGTTGTGCAAATGTTTCGCCGCGAAGCCCACAATGCCCAAGAGTTTCGCCACACCAACCAACGCTATATCCAAGAAGTGGATACCACCATTTTTTATGATGCCGCCCTCTCGGCAATTCTAGAGTGGGTTTCTTGGCTGGCGGTTGCTCTCCTGTTGTGGGTAGGAGGCAGACAAATCCTCGATCCCCAAGGCAGCCTCACCTTCGGTGGCCTCTATGCCTTTATCTTATTCTCCCAACGCTTCTTCAACCCCCTGCGCCAATTGGCAGAAAAATTTACCTCCCTACAAAGTGGCTTCACCGCCGTCGAGCGCATTAGCAATATCCTAGATCTGCCAATCGTAATTCGGGATCCCGAACAACCCAAGATCCTGCCACCTCAGGGGGGAACAGTTACATTTGAGCAGGTATGGTTTGGTTATAAGCCCGATGAACCGGTGCTAAAAAATCTCTCCTTCACGATTCAAGCGGGGGAAAAAGTTGCCATTGTTGGCCCCACTGGGGCGGGCAAAAGCTCAATCATTCGCTTGCTCTGCCGCCTCTACGATGTCAGCAGCGGTCGCATCCTCATTGATGGAGTAGATATTCGCGATCTCAGCCAAAAAGATCTGCGCCAACGGGTGGGTGTCATCCTCCAAGATGGCTTCCTTTTTTCCGGATCCGTCCTGGATAATATCACCCTCGATAAACCGGGATCCCGGGAAGAAGTGCGGCGGGTAACCCAAAGCCTGAATCTGGACAGTTTTATTATGGATTTGCCCCAGGATTATGCCACCTCTGTGCGGGAGCGGGGCAGTAATCTTTCTAGCGGACAAAAGCAACTGATCAGTTTTGCCCGGGTCATGTGGCGGGATCCACAAATCTTGGTCTTGGATGAGGCTACGGCTAGCTTGGATGTAGGAACGGAGGCGCAAATTCAAGTGGCATTACAGACCCTACTGGTGAACCGCACCGCCATTATTATTGCTCACCGTCTTTCTACGATTCGGGATGTGGACCGGATTTTAGTGTTGCAGCGGGGGGAACTAAAAGAACAGGGATCCCATGAGGAACTGATGGCTGTGAATGGGCTTTATGCCAATCTTTATCGGCTACAGGCTTTACAGGCGACAGGAAAAGTTTAGGGACTTTGCCTTGCTCAAGCTCTAGGTAGACATGGTTTTTCGCTTATTTTAATTAATTATTCAAAGAGCCATAGTCATTTCGAGCCTGTTTAAGACTTTTGCTTCAGCCCAAACACCCCATAACAAAAGGCCTCCTACTTATGCAAGAGGGTTATAAAGCTTACTAGTTCCACAATTCATAATTGTGATAGCTTCTTGAAGGATACATTTTCTGAATCCCCGGGGGTGAGGGATCTGTTTCAGTGTCAATTGAAATGACTATCTATATATCTTCAATAGCTATAGTTGAGAATGCTGTGAAAACCCAACACTCTATCTCAAAATTAAGCTTGCTCATCAGTTGCTTTTTTAGGGAGAAGATGGGCAAGTTGTTCTTCCAATTGGACAATTCGCTGCTGCAGTTGCCGATTGGCCTCCAGCAATTCCTGCGTCCGACTATTCAAATAGGGATCGGATTCCCACCAATTGATCCCGATCTCTTTAGCCTTGTCCACCGAGGCAATCAACAGCCGAATCCGTACATTTAACAACTCCACATTCCCCACCGAAACCGTAATATCCCCCGCAATCACAATCCCCTTCTCCAGTACCCGCTCCAACACATCCGCCAGCGTCGAACCAGCAGCAGCAGTACGCATCGGCTGAGAAGAAATAGACACGGGATCCCCCTTACGGCAGTTGGTCGATCAATTGATTGAGCACACTAAGTGCCAGATCAGGATTGCCGGCCCGGGCCACCAAAACGTCCGCACACAAGAGCCGAAAATCAGCATCTTGCTTATCCACCCGCAACTCATGGTCTTTGACAATGCGGGCAATCATCAAACAACTGCGCAGACTAGGGGTCTTGGTCAGGTCCATTTTGCGCCGATAGGCCCGGACTAAGTGGACAATTTTTAAGGTATCGGAAAGGGATAGCCCCACCCGCCCAAGCAGAATCTGTTTTTCAGTTTCTAGATCTGGCTCGCCTACATCAATGGTGATCATCCGATCCAAAAGGGCATCCTGGGTTTTGTGTACGCCAGAGTATTCGTCGGGATTGGAGGTAAAAATTGCCCGAAACTGAGGATGCACCCGCAAATACTCGGAACGATTACTATCCGGTGGCATCACCAAAAGTTTCTCTTCCAAAGCACTCAAAAGGGCATTGTTGGCTTCTGGCCGGGAACGATTAAACTCGTCATAAATTAACGTAAACCCTTCCCGGCAGGCTAAAGTTAAGCGAGCATCCACCCACCGTTGCTGCACATCTTCTTCGGTCTTGACCACCGAGTGAATAAAATTATCCACCACCCGCCGATGGGTAAACCCCCGTTGGCCACCGATTAAGTCGGAAGAATCATACTGGTCATCCCCATAGATAAGGGTAATCGGTCGCCCCAATAAAGTCCCTAAATGCATCGCCAAGGTGGTTTTGCCAGTGCCCGCTGCCCCCCGCAAATGCACCGCAAACCCAGACTGCAAATAGCGCAAAGCCCGCCGAGCAATCCGCTCAGTGTGGGGGGTATTGACAAACTGACGCGGGCGCGCCTGCAAAACCGTTGTCATAACAACAATCCTTCGGGAGGGATCTATTCTGACTAAAGCACAAAACCCTGAGTTCGACCCCAATCTCCGGATTTTTTACACCGGCAACGGTGACATTGCCACCATCCGCCGCAAAACATTCAAAATCTCCGAGGGATCCACCTTCATTTCCACAGCGCCACGGGTAAGCAAATCCCGCACCCGCTCCCGATCCCCAACCACCCTCAGCAAAGTTGCCCCAGGATAAATCTGCTGCTGCTCCTCGATGTAGCGCGTGACAAACTCCACAATCCGACCCGTCGGATCCACGTCCGGCATCACCACCACAGGCTCTGTCGGGATGCCAACGGCTCCTTCAGGTGGAGGGGTAGGCTCTGGCTCAGGGGCTACATCCTCAAGTTCTGGCTCCAGTTCGGGAGCAGGAGGGGTGGGTGCCGGCTGTGTCAAGGGTGGAACAAGCCCTATCTCATCGGCTGTTGCTTCTGCTACAACGGGTTCAACAAGCGTCACTTGCGGGGGTAGCTCCTCTGCTTCCTCCTCTGCAACCGGATCTACCGATGCTTCTGGGGCAGTCTCCATAGGCTCCATGGAACTGGCAGTGCCATTCCAGGCCTGATCTGAGGCTTGAGCAACCGCTGTACTGACGAGGCTGGTCAGGTCGGTGACGCCCCAAACAGCCAGACGAACCTGATCGTGGAATGCCTGCAAAGCAGACCGCAGAGCTTGGGTTTCTGCCTGCCGCTGGGATGCCCGCTGACTCAAGAAGGCCTGGGTTGCTTGTCGTAACTGCTCGTGGAAAGCTTGCAGGTGCTTCTGCAATTCGGCAGTTTCCGTCTGCCGTTGCCGAGCTAGATCTGTCAACATTTGGGCAGTTTGGGCCTCGAGATCAAGATGGAATTGGCTTAAAGCTGCCCCCTGCGCCTCAGCAAGGGCCTGGCGGGCAGCAGTCAAGCTGCTCATCAGCTCACCCACCTGCTGCTGCAATCCCTGGTGGAAAACACCCAAGGTGTAGCGCTGCTGCTGGTGGCTGGCCTGTCGCTGCCGCTGCGCCTCAAGTAAAAATGCTTGGGTGTCTCGCTTCAAACCTGTCAAAAACATGCCTAGGGAATGTTGCTGCAAAACCGCATTGGCTTGCCGTTGGGCCTGGGCGGTGGTCAAAAACGCCCTCACCTCCTCAGCCAAAGCCTGCTGAGCTTGCTGCCGCGCCTGCTGGGCCATGGCCTGCTGCTGCAACCGCTGCTGCTGCTGCTCCCACAGCCGCTGCTGGGCTAAAGCCTGCCGCTGCTGCATCGCTAAACAACGCTGCTGCTGCTCCCGCAGCCGCTGCTGCCGTTCCCCTTGAGCCTGAGCCAACCGATCCCGCTGCTGCTGTAACCGCTGCTGCCGCGCCGCTGTCAAAGTCATACCCATCCGCTGCTGGCGGGCCTGCCGTGCCGCTGCCCACTCCCTAGCCAAGCTCATAATCCCTCCAACCCCACCGGGGCTATACCCTGGACACCCTAGCCGTCAGCACCCCAACAATAAATCCTCGTAGTTCCGGGATCCCAGGGATTTCGCACTCACCACCCTACCCATCATAGCTGTTTCCCAAGCTGACGATAGGTGCACAAGGGGGGGACGCAGGGATCCCCCCCAAGACGGTCAAATTAGGCAGCCGGAGCAGCAGCGGTGGTGGTCAAGCCCACGGCTTCCGCATACTTGAGGTAGGTTTCCACCGAAGCCACAACCACCCGGGCCTCAATGGCCAACAGTTCGATCCCCACCAAGGACACCCGTACCCAGGCATCCACCACAATTCCCTTGTCCAAAATCCGGTCAATCACTTCCGCCAAGCTGGAAGACGAGTTCACCTTTTCAACGGCCATGATCCAAACTCCTTCGTCACGTGATAACTTGAGTCACCGAGGGGAAAGCCTTGAGTTGAGTTAACCCTGTCTATTAGTGTGTGGCACTTTGGTATCTTGATTCACCCGCAGCTTCCCTGAAATTCCGGATCAATTTCATCTAGGATACGGGAAATACTGATACATGATGCCGACCTTTTTTCACTTAAGGACAGGTAAAAACTCCACTGTGCTTACTGGCTTGCCTCTACTATCCTAGTGCAACCGAATCAAAGCCGGCCCGGGGGATTGTCAGTTTGTTAGGAATTGTTCACAGTTCCCAGTCAAACTTTGTTCTACCCTGGTGATTCCCACCCCCAGCCCTACTTGCTAATCCCAATAAGGAGCCTAAGTATAAATACGGATAAAGAAGAATTGGGCTTGGGAATGCTGAGGGCAAAGAATTGTTAACGGGATCCCAAAGGAAACCGCTAGGATTGGAATGATTCGTTGCCGATTGTGTTATGACCGACGTGCCTGTTTCCCGTTTGCGTAATTTTTGCATCATTGCCCACATTGATCACGGCAAGTCCACGTTGGCGGATCGCTTGCTCCAGGATACGGGCACGGTGTCTTCCCGGGAGATGAAGCCGCAGTTCCTGGACAATATGGAACTGGAGCGGGAACGGGGGATCACGATCAAGTTGCAGGCCGCCCGCATGAACTATAAAGCTCAGGATGGCAAGGACTATGTGCTGAATCTGATCGATACCCCCGGGCATGTGGACTTTACCTATGAGGTGTCCCGGTCCCTGGCAGCCTGTGAGGGGGCGCTGCTGGTGGTGGATGCCTCCCAAGGGGTGGAAGCCCAAACCCTAGCCAATGTCTATCTGGCCCTGGAACACAATCTGGAAATTATCCCGGTAATTAATAAAATCGACCTGCCAGGTGCCGATCCCGACCGGGTGATCCAAGAAATCGAACAGGTGATCGGCTTAGATTGCAGCGGCGCTATCCTAGCCTCAGCCAAGATGGGCATCGGCATCCCGGAGATTTTGGAAGCGATTGTGCAGCGGATCCCACCGCCGCGGGATACGGTGCAGGAACCTTTGCGGGCATTGATTTTTGATAGCTACTACGACCCCTATCGGGGGGTGATTGTTTATGTGCGGGTGATGGATGGTAAGGTGCGCAAGGGGGACAAAATCCTGCTGATGGCGGCGGGGCGGGAGTTTGATATTGATGAAATCGGGGTGTTGAGGCCCAATCAGGTTCCCGTGGAGGAACTCCATGCGGGGGAAGTGGGCTACATCAGTGCGGCGATCAAAACGGTGGAGCACGCCCGGGTGGGGGACACGATTACTTTGGTGCATCAGAAGGCAGCGGAGCCGCTGCCGGGCTATGCGGAAGCCAAGCCGATGGTGTTTTGTGGGTTGTTTCCGACGGATTCAGACCAGTTTCCGGATCTGCGGGAGGCGCTGGAAAAACTCAAGCTGAATGATGCTGCCCTCCATTTTGAACCGGAGGTGTCGAGTGCCATGGGGTTTGGCTTTCGCTGTGGCTTTTTGGGGCTGCTGCATATGGAGGTGGTGCAGGAACGCCTGGAGCGTGAGTACAACCTGGATCTGGTGATCACAGCCCCGTCGGTGGTGTTTCAGGTGACCCTCAATGATGGTTCGGTGATCCGGGTGGATAATCCCAGTGATCTGCCACCCCCCCATGAACGGCTGAAAATTGAAGAGCCAATCGTGAAGGTGGAAATTATTCTGCCGGAAAACTTCGTCGGCACGGTGATGGAACTGTGTGAAACTAAGCGGGGCATCTTTAAGGATATGCGCTACCTCACCCAAGGACGCACAACCCTGGTCTATGAGCTGCCTCTGGCGGAAGTGGTAACCGACTTTTTTGATCAGTTGAAATCCCGCACCCGTGGCTATGCCAGCATGGACTACCAGTTTTTGGGCTACCGGGAAGATAAGTTGGTGCGCCTCGATATCTTGATCAATGGGGATCCCGTGGATGCGTTGTCGGCGATTGTGCATGCGGATAAGGCCTTTCAGGTGGGGCGGGCTTTGGTGGCTAAGCTGCGGGAGTTGATCCCACGGCATCAGTTTGAGGTGCCGATTCAAGCGGCCATTGGCTCGAAAATTATTGCCCGGGAAACAATCCCAGCCTTGCGGAAAAATGTTTTGGCTAAGTGCTATGGGGGGGATGTCACCCGCAAGCGCAAGCTGTTGGAGAAGCAAAAGGAAGGGAAAAAACGCATGAAGGCTGTGGGGACGGTGGATGTACCTCAGGAGGCTTTCATGGCGGTGCTGCGCTTAAAAAATGAGTAATCAGGGCCATAGGGATCCCTGGTGCGGGGGTGATTCTTTGGTCATTGCCATGGAGACTGAAACGGCTCCCTCTCCCAAGATATGAACGCTCCTGCATCTCCCGAGGGATCCCTAGTTTAAGCCTAGGCCTGGCGTGAATCGCTTGCATCTTTATTGTTGAGGGGAGTGCTGCTGGCCTATGCCAAGGGTTCGACCAAGGGCTTGCAGCTTTTGATAGGGAGGTTCTGATTCTCCCCGTAGGAGGCAAGCCATTCCATTCTTACGGTAGGGGCTTAGTGATCGGCGGAGCAGCGAGTTAAGGTACTTTGCCCCTAGCTCCCGACACCGAGAAGAGGACTGAACGACTCCCGACTCCCATCTTCGTTGAGTAAGAACCGGTCTACACGGTTCATCCACAGGGCGCGGCGGGCTGCCACCATGCCGGCGGCGACAATCAGGGAAACTCTCCCGAGAACCGCTCCCATCCCGACACGGATTTGCTAATACATCAAGCTAAAGATTGACCACAAAGGCATCCCGGATCCCCGGCACTTGCAGGATCTGCTCGATCACTCCATCTGGCAAGGGATCGTCCAAGCTAAGCACCATGACCGCATCACCGCGGATAATTTTGCGCCCCACCTGCATACTGGCAATGTTGACGTTGTAGGCGCCAAGCAGGGTGCCAATCTGGCCGATCAAACCCGGGACATCCCGGTGCAAAGTCATGAGCATATTGGCGGAAGGGGGGACATTAATGGGATAGCCGTCGATTTCAATCACCCGCACTTCCTTGCCACCAATCAGAGCCCCGGCCACCGAACGGGCACCATTGGGCCCATGGGCAATCAATTCAATGGAACTGCTGTAATCCTTGAGGGAGGGATCCCGAGTTTCCACAACGCGAATGCCCCGTTCTTTAGCTTCGAGCAGGGCATTGACATAGTTGACCCGCTCCCGCAAAGCCAAGGTCAGCAACCCCTTAAGGCTGGCGACAATGATTGGCTGCCCATTTTTTTCCGCCAAGTCGCCTTGGAGACGGATTTCAAACTGACTGACCCGATCCCCCGCCAACTGCCCCACCAGATTCCCCAGGGTTTCTGCCAAATCCAGGTAGGGCTTGAGTTCCTGCAGCACCTCCGGCTTCAGACCGGGGATATTCACCGCCGAGCGAGCCGGTAACCCCAACAGGACATCGCGAATTTGCTCCGCCACATCCACAGCCACATTGATCTGGGCTTCTTCGGTGGAAGCCCCCAGGTGGGGGGTGAGGGTGACTTCCTTGCCCAAGGTCAGCAGCGGTGAGTCCCCCAAGGGTTCTTGGGCAAAGACATCCAAAGCTGCCCCCGCCACCTGCCCGGAACGGATCCCCTCATAGAGGGCCTGCTCGTCGATCAAGCCCCCCCGGGCACAGTTGATGATTCGCACCCCCTTTTTCATCAGGGCAATGGTTTGGGCGTTGATCATGTTGGTGGTTTCTGGGGTTTTGGGCACATGCAGAGTAATGTAGTCAGATAGCTTAAAGAGGGTCTCCAACTCCACCAAGCGGGCTCCCACCTGCTCCGCCCGCTCCGCCGATAAGTAGGGGTCGTAGGCGAGAATCTTCATGCCCATGGCCCGGGCAATGTGGGCCACATGACAGCCAATTCGCCCCAACCCGACAATCCCCAAGGTTTTGTTGTAGACCTCCACCCCCACATACTGCTGCCGCTCCCATAGGCCTGCCTTGAGACTGGCGTGGGCCGCCGCCACATAGCGGGACATACTCATCATCAAAGCCACCGTATGCTCCGCCGCCGCAATCGTATTCCCTTCCGGGGAATTGACCACAATGATCCCCGCCCGGGTGGCCGCCGGAATGTCCACATTGTCCACCCCCACCCCGGCCCGCCCAATCACCTTCAACCGGGATCCCGCGGCAATCACCTCTGCCGTGACCCGGGTGCCGGAGCGGATCATAATGGCATCGTAGTCGCCGATGACCTTCAGCAACTCCTCCGGGGAGAGCTTCAGGCGCACATCCACATGGGCCACCTGAGACAAAATGTCAATCCCCACCTGGTCAATGGGGTCGGTCACAATCACTTTGGGCATAGGGCGGCAGCAGACACTGCCCATGATTCTAGAATGATTCCGCTGCCTTGGCAGAACCCCCCTGCCCCCAGAGCACTGTTACAAAATGTAAAGAAAATCGGGCAAAAATCTTTACCCAAACCATTGCTGTTTGGCGGCAGACGGGCTAGCTTTGTAAAGATGTTTTGTGTGAAAGGCTACATTTGCTCGGGCTCGATCAGGTCGCCATCAGCCACGGATCGGCGAAGGGGCAGTAGTCATTCACCGGCATCCTGTTTGCATCGCTCTGTTATTGACAAACGTAGGCTGATGAGGAACCCTGCATGACCCAGGCAAAACCGTTGCTGTCTCCTGTTGACATGGATGTGGACAGCCTTTCAGAACCGGCTGATTTGCCCAATGAGTTTGATGAGGACACGGACACCGAAGACAGTGATGAGTCGGTGGAAGGTGCCCTAGAGGAGGATGGGGCAAAAGGACGCTCCCGCAAACGGGTGCCGGCGAAGAAAAAGCCCTACACGGATGACTCGATCCGGGTTTATTTGCAGGAAATCGGTCGGATTCGTTTGCTGCGGGCGGATGAGGAAATCGAGCTAGCTCGGGAAATTGCCGACCTGCTGGAGTTGGAACGGGTACGGGATCACCTGGCCGACCAAAAGGGGGATTTTCGTAACCCCGACTGTGTCAGTGTGGAGGAATGGGCGGCGGCGCTGTCAATGGATGTGATGGAGTTTCGTCGCCGTTTGCACCGAGGGCGCCGGGCTAAGGACAAGATGGTCCAGTCCAATTTGCGCCTGGTGGTCTCGATTGCCAAGAAGTATATGAACCGAGGCCTGTCGTTCCAGGACCTGATCCAGGAGGGATCGTTGGGGTTGATTCGGGCGGCGGAAAAGTTCGACCACGAGAAGGGCTATAAGTTTTCCACCTATGCCACGTGGTGGATCCGCCAGGCGATTACGCGGGCGATTGCGGATCAGTCACGGACGATTCGGCTGCCGGTGCACCTGTACGAGACGATCTCGCGGATTAAGAAGGTGACGAAGCTGTTGTCCCAGGAGTTGGGGCGCAAGCCATCGGAGGAAGAAATTGCCACCCGCATGGAAATGACCATTGAGAAGCTGCGCTTTATTGCTAAGTCGGCCCAGTTGCCTATCTCCCTGGAGACCCCCATCGGTAAGGAGGAAGATTCCCGTTTAGGGGACTTTATTGAGTCGGATGGGGAAACCCCTGAAGACCGTTTGGCGAAGGTGCTGCTGCGGGAGGATCTGGAAAATGTCCTGCATACCCTCACCGGGCGAGAGCGGGATGTGCTGAAGCTGCGCTACGGCCTCGATGATGGGCGGATGAAAACCCTGGAGGAAATCGGGCAGATCTTTAATGTGACCCGGGAGCGGATCCGCCAAATTGAGGCGAAGGCGTTGCGCAAGTTGCGCCACCCCAACCGCAATAGTGTCCTCAAGGAATACATCCGCTAAAACACGTCAATGGCAACCTGACCAGGCAACACAAAGCTCGGCCGCGCCACCACCACAGCCCCAGCCACCGGGATCCCGGCTTGGTTGAGGGCTTGACAGGCGCTGGCGATGGTGGCGCCGGTGGTGAAAATGTCATCCACCAACAAGACGGGAAAACTAGGCTGGGCACGCACCTGAAAGGCTTGCTCCAGGTTCTGTTGCCGTTGCCCAGCGGTCAGGCCGTATTGGGGGGTGGTGGCCCGCTGCCGCTGCAGTCCCTGGGGCAGATGCCGGCAGCCAGTCACCTGGCAAAACCGCTCGCTGATCAGTTCCGCTTGGTTGTAGCCCCGCTGTTTTTGTTTCTCAGGATGCAGAGGAATCGGTACCACCGACCAATGGCGTCCCCAACTCCAAGCTGCCCCTAACCACTCCCCCAAGATGTGACCAATCTGGGGCTGCCGGTCATACTTGAGCCGCCGCAAGGCCTGCTTCAAGGATCCCTCGTACTTGCCCCAGGCATAAACCTGCACAGCCTGACCCCCAGGCAACACTACCCGGGATCCCCAGGTGGGGTAGCGCAATTCCTGGAGCTGGCGGCGACAATCACGGCAAAAACAGCCCTGCCCCCCCTGGCGCACCGGGCGCTGACACAAACTACAACTGGGGATCCACAGCCAATCCAACCAACCCATCTTGCCGCCTTTCCTCTATAGCTGGGGGAGCACTGGATCCTCAATCACCAGGGGTTCACGGATACCCCGCAGCCGCAGGCGCACCGTCCGCACCGGCGCTAAACCCGGAGCCGGGATCCAAGCGGTCGTGGGGCGAAACTGCTGACCCGAGTCCGGCCCCAACCCAGTCCCTACAGCCCTCCGGGATGCTGATTCCCCTGCCGGCAGAATCGGGGTGCTTTGCTCTAGACGGGGTCGCAGGGGGCGAAAGGTAGCTTCAATCAAACCTAAGTTAGGGTTACTGCGCCCGCCATCTAACCCTAAACCGGGATCCCCTGCAGGGAGAACCACAAACGACTTGGCCAGATGTTGGGGGCGTTGTAGCCGCACCCGGCCCTGGCAGACCAGCCCTCGCATCACTTGTAGCCCATCAATTTTCACATCCACAGCACTGGCATACAGGGGACAGCGAAACTCCAGCTCATAGGGAGTGTTCACCTGGACCGGCACGTGGCCCTGGGCATCCGCAGGGCGCGGGATCCCTTCTTGGAGGACGATCATTGCTACGGGTTGGGGCAGTGTCGCTGTCCTTGCCCCGGTCAAGCCCACCAGTCCTATGAGAAGCAGCCACATCGTCTAGCTCCCGAGCTCTGTTTTGAGTATGGCGAACATGGACAGCGCTGTGCAAAAGGTTACGAATTGAGCAACAATCTGCTGGTTAGCTGGCCATTGCAGAGTGACAGTAACTCAAAAGGGACAAACTACCCATCCAAGATGGGGCAAAGTAGAGCTTATATGACAGAGGGAGGCGAGACTCAACATCCTTGTGTTACTGCCTCGCAAGTGCTCATCAAGTCAGCACCAGTTCAAAACTTAGATATTTCCCCTGACACTATCTTCAGGTTACTGAAAAATGTACTCACCGATCCGGAGGTAAGGCACGTGGTCTTTTAGGAATTGGCATTCCCTCTCGGCTAAAAGCTAGTTTGATTAAAATGGAGGAAAAAGAAAATGAATGAAGAAAAAGAAATCAGCAAAATCATATCCTACATAAGCCGAATCAACCCAATCGGAGCTCTAGCACTAACAGTAAAGTACCGCGTAGACCCCGAAGTCCCAACCCTAGCAGTAGCATCCTATTCAGAAATCACCTACCACCCAGACTTCTTTAAACTCACAGACAAGGAAAAAGCAGGCCTGATGTTCCACGAAGTCCTTCACATCACCTTGCTCCACCCAGACCGAGCCAGAAAATTAGAAGACCCCTACATAGCAAACATCGCTATGGATCTAATCATCAACTACATCATTGAATACGAGTACAGAAATTACTTGAAACTCCCAGAGGGAGCTATCACCTTTGACCTCCCAGAGTTCAAAAAAGCAACTCAAATAAAACAACCAAGAGAATGGGAAACCATAGAACTCTACAACTGGATACTAACTCAAAAAACATCACAAAAAACTTAGCTAAAGACCTAAAAGATCTACCCGAAACCAATAACAACCAAACACAAAGCAATAACCAAACACAATCAAACAACAAACAAATACAATCAGATGAAACAGATGAACAACAAACAAAAACAGGGAGTACAGAAGAAAAATCACAAACCAAGAACTCAAGATTCGAGGAAGAACTCGAAAAAATAACATCAAAAACACCGTCCGAAACATCAAAGCCAGATCCGCAGGCAGAATCAGCAACTCAATCCTCAAAGAAATCGAACAAGCCTACAACGATACCCCTGAATCTGACTGGAAAAAATCCTCGAAAGACTCATCAAGGAAAGTATCGCATCAAGATCAAAAATCACCTACGGTAGACCGTGCTTTTCCTTTGATTGCCGTAAGGCGTTGAGCACTAAACTACTGTAGTGCTGCCCATTGAGCTGAACTAGGGTGGTCATATTCAGTGAAATCAAAATCTCTCTCTCAGCAAGTCAAGACGGGGAAAAAATAACAGCAGCTTTAGGATCCCCTGAGATCGGCTATGGCAGCCATTTCCACCAAAAACTCCTCCCGCACCAAGCCCGCCTGGATGACATAGCGAGCCGGCAGTACCCCGGAAAAATAGCTGCGATACACCTCATTCATGCCCGGGTAATCGGCAAAGTCCTTGAGAAAAACCTGACAAAATACAATATCATCCATCTTCCCCCCCGCTGCCACCAGCAACCGTTGCATCGCCTCCAGCACCGCCCGAGTTTGGGTTTGGATATCGCTGCCGATAACTTTGCCCTCACTGTCCATGGCCAAGGTTCCGGAAATATAGAGGGTGGTTCCCACTTTGACCGCCGGGGAATAGGGGGCAATGGTGGGAAATCCCGACACCGTCACCAGTTCTTTGCCCATGGGCTACTCCTGAATCGTGCTGCTATTATCAATCACCCCCACACCTAACTCAAGAGGGATCCCGAAGGATATAGCTGAGGCTGAGCAAGCCCCCCCCTACCAGTACCAGCAGCAGCACCCGCCAGATGGGATCCACCAGGGCTAGGTCCAGCAGCAGTAGCCGCAACACCGTCACCCCAATGGTGATCAAGCCACCGCGGCGCCAATCCTGCCGATCCCGTTGTCGTCCCAGGGCGATCAAGGCCATCCCCGCCCCGGCCCACCCCAAGCTAGTTAGGGATCCCGCTTCCCGCTGTAGCCACAGCAAGCTGCCGATGTAAGCTCCCCAGCCATAGAGGGACTTCCAGGCGGGCAGGTGATAGGCACAGGCAGCAGCCCCGGCAATCACAGCCCCCAAGCCCAGGGTCAAACCGTTCAGCAGGGGGGGTTCAGAGGGGAGGGCCAAGGCAGCGACCCCACTCACCATTGCCAGCAGGCCCCAAAACCCGTGCCCCACCCCGCTCATCAAGGCCGAGCCATAGTGGATCCCCAAGCGGTGGAGGAGCCAGCCTTGGGCGGCCAAGGGGATCAGCACCATCCCTTCCCCGCGGATGCCAATCACCAAGGCAGTGCCCAGGATCCCTAGGATTTGTCCCGTCAGCAGCCACAGGGATTCCCAGGGGCGGGGCAGTAGCCGACTCCCCACCAGGATTATTGCCCCCAATCCCAAGGCGGCCCAGCCCCCCTGTTCAGCACCCCAGTCCCACAACAGCCAAGAAGCCAGCAGCACCAGCCCAGGATTAGCCAAGGCAATCCCATCCCCCTCCAGTCCCCGCCCCCGCAGCAGCGGCAGCCCAGCATAGCTCAGCCCCGCCACCCCCACAATCCCCTGCATCCCCCAGCGGGATCCCGTCGTGCCGGCGGCAACCAGCAGGATCAACCACCCCAGTCCAAAAGAAGTAAGCACAAAGCCCTGCCAGCCCTTGCGGACATAGATCCCCAAGCTCGTCAGCATCAGCAACAGGGTGTAGAGCCCCAATGCCAAGGGGGATCCCGGTTCTTGATAGAGGACAAAGGGGGTGGCCAGCCCGCCGGTGATGCCCACATAGGCAAAAGCCGGTCGGTTTTGCCCCAGAGCCAGCCCAAAGGCAACCACCGTCACCGCCACCATCAACCCAAAAGCGACCGAAAATGGGACCAGCTGCAGCACCTGATAGGCGGCAAAACCCGTGATATAAAACGTTGCCAGCCCGCCCCCCTGGAGATACTGGCTCAGCAGCAGCCGTTGCGATAGCCGTATCCCCAGCCCCAGCAAAGCTGCCCCCACCAGCAACCCCAACCCCAGCAACAGTTGCGGCGTGAACCAGCCCTGATCCACCCCATAGAGAAACAAAAACCCAATTCCCAGCAAAAATAGCCCGATCCCCAAGCGATTCAGCCCTGCTTGCCAATCTTGCAGCCAATCTGCCTTCACGGGTGGTGGCGGTTCAGGCTCCATGAACACCGCTGGCTCCAGCCTAGTTGCCGCGGGCAGGGACTGCCGCTGCCCTTGCAGCCGTTGCATGGCCGCCTGCAACTCCGCCACCTGGGCCTCTAGCACCTCGATGCGCCGCCGCAAATCATCCTGCCCATCCATACACATCCAAGCTAGGGATCCCCTTTACTCTAGACCCAAGCGGGAGTCAAAACTGGCTTAAGAAAATTGAAAGAAACCTTTCGGAGATTGCGGGTATAATATCCGGGAAGCGGCGGGAAGAGGTGGGGATGGCAGAAAAATTTTTAGGGTCAATTTTACTGGTTGACGACACCCTCGAGAACTTGGAAGTCTTGGATGAGATGCTCTCGGAAAAGGGCTATGAGACGCGCAGTGCCAGCAGTGGTCAGATGGCCTTGCGGGCTGCCCAAGCGGATCCCCCAGACCTGATTTTGTTGGACATTATGATGCCGGATATGGACGGCTATGAAGTCTGCACCCGTCTTAAAAGCAGTTCAGAGACTTGGAATATCCCGATTATTTTTATCAGTGCCCTCGATGATGTCATTGATAAAGTGCGGGCTTTTCAAGTAGGTGGGGTAGATTACTTAACCAAACCCTTTTTTGTTGATGAAGTGATTGCCCGCGTAGAAGTGCATCTGGAAAATTCTTATTTGCAGAGGCTTTTGCAAGAGCGCGCTGACAACATGGAACAAGTCCAGGAAACCATCGCCACCCTTAAAGATAGGGTGCAAGCTCTAGAGTCTCGCTTACGCCAAGCAGGCATCGATCCCGATCAAGTTTACCGCTAGGAGAGCCTGATGAAACTTGGGGGGCTCTCGCTGCGCTGGGTCATTGTTATTCCTTTTGCCATGATCACAGCCTTGAGTGGGGTTGCGGTGGCCGGTATTTTTTGGCAGGGAAAGCAGCGGGACATTGCCCTTGTGGTGGACGAACTCGAAGCCATGCTCAATCAGCGTATTCAAGAGCGTTTGACCGAGTTTTTGGAAAACCCGAATGCAATGAACCGCATCAATGCCGAACTGGTTCGCAAAGGGATTTTGAAAACCCAAGACCCCAACAGTGAGATTTTTTTGCAGCAGCAGTTGCGGGGGGTGGCGGATCTCAGTTGGGTATACTATGGAGCAGCAGCGGACGGATCCTTTGTGGCAGCAACCCGTCTGACTGAGGATCAAACCATTCAAACCTTTATCAGTGACCAGACAACCAATTTTATCGGCACCTATTTGGACGAAAACCGGCAAATTATTCGCCAAACTCGTCCCTACGATGCCCGCAACCGTCCTTGGTTTCAATCTGCTATTCAGCAGCAGCAGGCAGTGTGGACAGATATTTATGCCTCCTTTAATACGGGGGATCTGCTGATTACAGCCGCTATGCCAGTTTATGACAGCCAACAACAACTGCTAGGTGTGGTTGCAACTGATTACTCCCTAGAAGGCATTAGTCAATTTCTGCAACGCCTCAAAGTTGGCCGCACAGGGATCGTCCTGATTGCCGATACAGCGGGGAATTTGGTTGCCGACAGCACCGGCACACCAATCTTCCATCTCGATGACCAAACCCTTAGCCGGGAACGCCTTGTGAACAGCCGGGATCCCCTGCGGCGGGAGGTAGGGCAACTGCTACTGAATCATATTGCCCACTCCGGTGGCTTTAACCCCACCCTTAAGCAACGCTTGGAAATTGAACAAACCCGCTATTTCCTTCGCATGGAACGCTACCGGGATCAGCAAAATTTAGTCTGGTGGATCATCACTCTGATTCCAGAAACCGATTTCCTTGCTCCTTTACAGGAAAATCTCAGGACGACCTTTCTGTTGAGTAGTGCCGGGGTTTTAGCAGCAGTAATTTTGGGATCTGTGCTCGCCGCTGCCATCGTGATACCCGTGAGGAGATTAGGCTTAGTCAGTCAGTCTTTGGCTGCCGGACAATGGCAACAAACCTTACCACCAACCTTTGGGATCTTGGAGCTAAGGTCTCTGTCCGGATCTTTTGCCCAAATGTCACAGCAATTGCAGAATTCCTATCAAGAACTGCAAGCTATTAATGCTGAGCTAGAAAAACGCGTGGTCGAACGAACCCAAGCCCTACAAAACCAAGAAGCTTTATTTCGGGGTGTTTTTGAAAATGCCCCCGTTGGGATTGTTTTAGACCGAATCAGCGGTGAGTTTGTCATGGCTAATCCTGCCATGGAAAAAATCTTAGGCTATAGCCTGGCCGAACTGCAGCATGTCACCTATCGAGACTATACCCATCCAGAAGATTTGGCCATCGAAGACCAGCTTTGGCAAGAACTGATCAACGGATCACGAGAGTTCTATACCCTGGAGAAACGCTGCCGCCATCACTCGGGTCAGGAACTGTGGATCGCTGCCGATGTCTCCCTCATCTGCGATCAAGCAGGGATCCCTCAATTCAGCTTGGCGATTTTACAGGATATTACTAGCCTCAAAGAAGCAGAACTGGAAAAAGAAAAAGCCAGGCAAAGTGCCGAAGCGGCCAATCGGGCTAAAAGTACTTTTCTGGCGAATATGAGCCACGAATTGCGCACCCCCCTCAATGCCATCATCGGCTTCAGCCAACTGCTCAACCGGGATCCCCAACTATCGGAAAAGCAGCGGCAAACCTTAGGAACTATTTTGCGCAGTGGCGAACATCTTTTGGGCTTGATCAATGATGTGCTGGATATGGCCAAAATTGAGGCTGGCAAAATTGTCCTGCAACCGGTAACATTCGACCTATTTGCCATGCTCGATACGCTCCAGGAAATGCTCTCGGTACGAGCGGAAGCCAAAAACCTTTATCTGCGCTTTGATCGGGATCCTCAATTGCCCCGGTGGATTATTACGGACGAAAGGAAGCTGCGGCAAGTTTTAATTAATATCATCGGCAATGGGATTAAGTTTACCCAAACTGGTGGGGTTGAGGTTGTGGTGCGGGTTGTGGAAGCTGGGGATCCGGTGACTTTGAGTTTTGCGATTAGGGATACGGGTTTGGGGATGACACCGGAAGAGGTGGGGATGCTATTTCAGGCATTTGTGCAGACGGATACTAGCAAAAAAGTGAGTGAGGGGACGGGTTTGGGATTGGTGATCAGCCGTCAGTTTGCCCGGCTGATGGATGGGGAGATTAGCGTGAGTAGCCAAAAGGGGGTGGGGACGACCTTTACGGTAAGGATTCGGGCTGGCTGTGCTTCTGGTTGTGCTGCTGGCGTCACGGAAGCGCCGGTGACCGGTTTGCTGCCGGGACAGCCGACCTATCGAATTTTGGTGGCTGACGATCACAAAGACAATCGGGAGCTGATCGATCAATTGCTAACGGGAGTAGGATTTCAGGTGAAGCAGGCTAGCAATGGCCAGGAAGCTTTAGCCTTGAGTCAAGCTTGGTTGCCCGATTTGGTTTTCATGGACAAGCAGATGCCGGTGATGGATGGCTGGACAGCTAGCCGCTTGCTCAAGCAGCAGTTTCCTCAGGTCAAGGTGATTGCCTTGTCAGCGAGCGTGTTTGAGCAGGATCGGGAAGCCTGGGAGAGTGTGGGCTGCGATGCCTTTATCCCCAAACCTTTTCAAGAAAATCAGCTTTTTCAAGCTCTAGAGCAGCATCTTGGGGTGCGATTCAGCCGTAGCACCGTCAGTTTTGCCCCTGCTGCTCCCAAGCCTAGCTTCGTACTCAGCCCGGAAACCCTGGCTGTCATGCCCCGCTCCTGGATTGAAGCCTTGCACCAAGCCGCCACCACCCTCAGCAACCGTAAACTGCGCCAGCTTGTCAGCGCTATCCCCCCTGAGCACCAGGACCTAGCCCAAACCCTGCAAACTCTGGTTAAAAAAGTTCAGATTGACCCCATCCTGGCTGTCACCACGGCTATCCTCTATCCCCCCGACAATTCTTAAGAACCATCACCCAACATAAACTTGTCTGAAGCTGTTGTTACAACCTGCCATCTCCCATGGTAATGGTATCGAAAATAACAGGGAGAACTGAAACGCATGGGTATCACGAATTCGGCATTGGCAACCTTGTGGGCCAAAAAGTACGTCAATACCCTCGGGCAAGCGGAGGATGCGACGGTGCACCTTTGCGAACGAATTCGGGGATCCCTACGCTTTGCCAGTTCCCAGGCTTGGGCGAAAACGGAGCAGTTGTTGGCTCCCCAGTTAGAAAAGCAGCGGTTGGATCCGGATTGGATTGACCCTTGGCAGATTGCCGAGGATTCCCGGCAACTGTTTAAGCGGGCAGCCGGCAGTTGTCAAACCCACATCAGCCCAGAAAAGTTCTCCACCGACATTGCCCGGGTCTGTGGGCAGATCCGCCAGCGCTACAGCAGCCGGGATCCCCGTTTGTTGGGGTTTATGAGCATGCAGTTTCATTACACGGGGCAGATCCTGTTGGAGTCCCTTTCGCCCCGGGAGCAGAGCTTGTTTTTGCCCTACCTGAAGGTGATGGATGATCACCTGTATATGCCTTTGCATCGCTGTTATCAGGCGGCGGCTGCCCTAGCCACGGAAGACACCCCCCCACCCCTGCGGGCAATGCAAGAACTATTGCCTGCTGTCACCCCCATCGCCGAAACCATCTGTGCCGATGCCGCCCATGCCTTTCCCGGCTACCACACCTTGGGGGGATCCCTGAGTCAGGTGATGGTGCGGGTTTCCAGTATTCGGGATGTGGAGATGTTTCAGATTTATTTGGGTTTGGCCGTGTTGGAGGGGAGTATTAGGGCGGTGCAGCAGGAATTATTCCCCTTGTGTGTGATGTTGTATCCGCCTTTGCGGGTCGGTTGGGATCTGGTGCGCTACCTCTTGGCGGCTCTAGAAAAACTGTTGCCCCTCTATCTCAGCAGCAGCAGCTATGCCCTCCTAGCCCCCTACCTGCAGCAGGTGCAGGGGATGTTTTCCACCGAAGTCTTTCCAGAGGCCGACTCGATTTGGAATCACCACCCGGATGTGCTGCGCTTTCTGGACATGGCTCAGCAGATCCAAAGCAGTCTCTAGGGAACCCGCACCATAATCGTTGTCTGGGGTGGGATTGCTTCCTGAAATGTCCCCCGTTCGGCGGTGATCACCACCCATTGGGTTTCCTGCCCCGGCTGCACCCCCAAGTTCGCCCACGGCAACGACAACTCCAAACAAGAATCCACCGCCGCCACCACCTGATGCGGCACCTCTTGCCAGCGAAAATCCGCCTGTGCCTCAATCAACGTCACCTTCGGGATCCCGATCCCCAGGGTGCCCTTGAGGGTAATCCACAGACCATGGTGATAGAGGTAGTTCAGAGGGGCCTGTTCCGGGATCCCGGCGACGGGGATGGGACTATTGTGGCCGATGCGGTTGGGGTAGAACCAGAAAATACCGATTTGCTCAGGGCGTTGCAGAATCGAGCTAAAGTCTAGGCGCAGGTAGAGATGAAAATGGTCATAGCCATACCAGAGGCGGCGGACACTGCTGGTGCGATGCATACTGCCCCGTCCTGCCACCTCAATGCGCCCGGCATGGCTCCACTCCCGTTCATTGATGCGCCCATTGATAGTGGGATGAATAAACCCCTGGGGCAAGTGATCCCCGAGGCCATCGTGCTCCTCTAGGGGTTGCAGCAGCACCGCCGGGATTGCTTCCCCCAAAGACAGATAAATCGCCTGCAAGTGCTCCCGAAACAGTTGGTCAAACACCGCATCGTGGGCGGAAGAATGTCCCTCCCCGAACCACCAAAACCAATCCGACCCTTCCGCCGCCCACAAAGATTCCCAACTGGTTTCCGAAGCCCGGGGATGGTTGTCTAGCACTTGCCGCGCCTGGGCTAGCAGTTCCCAGGCGCGATTCTTCACCGGATCCCCGATCCAGGTGGTGTAGTTCGCTTCAATCCAAGAACCACTGTGGAGTTGCTCCACCGGGATACAGGCAGTGGGGGGAAAATGCTGCAAAAACTCCGAGACCGTCACCAATTTCAGGGCTGGATGTTGGCTAAGGCGGGTGTAGAGATTTTCCAAAAAACAGCGCCCATCCTGGGGATAGTATTCCCAGCAATTTTCCCCATCCAAAGCAACCGTCACCAACCAGGGTTGATCCTGGGGCAAGCGGTTGCGGATCCCTTCCAAATGGGCAATCAAATCCTTAGCCGCCGTATTGGCATCCATCGTGCTGTAGGTAAAGCCAATCAAATCCGACAGCCGGTGATCCCGAAACACAATACTGAGATCCCCCCTAGGGCACTCCAGGCGATAGGGGCGATAGAGCAACTCCGGTTCCCGGACACTGCCATCTTCATTGCGGGTAAAGGGTTGCCCCAACGTCCAGCCCAGCACCCCCTCATCGGAAATAATCCACTGAAACCCCTGCTCCACAATGTGAGGAATCACCGCCGGACTCACCGATTGTTCCGAGGGCCACAGCCCCTTGGGATCCTGGTGAAAGCGATGGCGATAAAAAGCCTTAGCCTTACTCAAATGAGCTGTGACATCCTGCTCCCAATGGAAGCCATAGCGGGGCAAAGGCAGTCCCGGACACGCCACCCGTGCCGCCCGCTCACTGATCAGCAGCGGCAAAATCGGATGGGTATAGGGGGTGGTGGTGATCTCCAACTGTCCCTGCTGTTGCATGCGGTTATGCTGAGGGATAATCGCTGCCAAAATATGTTGTTGTTTAGCATAAATGCGCTGGCGATCCCCCAAAGTAAACCCCTGTTGTTGCTCCAGCCAGGCACTGATTTCCGGATCATCATGGAACAGGGGATCAAACCAGGCCAAATTGTGCCAAGCCAACAGATCACTAAAATCCTGGCGCGACCAGTATTGCACACACCAATTGCGGCCCCGTTGTTCCCGCTGTTCAAACAATTGTCGGTAGCGACGATAGGGCGCCACCATTGTCGGATAGTGCCCATCAAAGAACCGATCCACAATAAACCCCAACTGCTCCGGGGTTAGATTTTCCACCGGACTGAGCAGCAATTCCAAATAGGGATCATAGGCCGTCCCTGCCACATAATCTTCAATTTGCAGCAGCAATGACGGCACCAGATTCACCGTCTGATGCAGCTTAGGATAGCGCTCTAACAACAGCACCATATCCAAATAATCTTTAATGCCGTGGAGCCGCACCCAAGGCATGTGGTAGCGCCCCTGGGCCCCACTGGCCAAAGGACTGCGATACAGAGGCTGATGCTGATGCCAGACAAAAGCTACATAGAGGGGATGAGTCACCTGGGCACCCCTTAAACCTCACTGTCAGGAGTCTAGCCCAGATCCCCCGGGGATGATCCTGTAACCATTGTGAATGTCCTAGAGCATTTTTTCCAAAAACTGTTTAGCTCGCTCGGATTTTGGCTGGCGAAAAAACTCTGCCGGCGCCGCATCTTCAGCAATTTGCCCCTGATCAAAAAAACAAATCCGATCCGCCACCTCCCGAGCAAATCCCATCTCATGGGTGACCACAATCATCGTCATCCCCGTATGGGCCAAAGCTTTCATCACATCCAAAACCTCCCGCACCATCTCCGGATCCAAAGCGGAAGTCGGCTCGTCAAACAGCATCACCTCCGGCTCCATAGCCAAAGAGCGAGCAATCGCCACCCGCTGCTTTTGCCCCCCCGACAACCGGGAGGGATAGGTGCCTGCCTTGTCCGCCAACCCCACCCGCGCCAACAATTCCTCCGCCTTGGCCACCGCCTGCCCCTTCGGGATCCCTTTGACCTTCATGGGGGCATAGGTGAGGTTTTCCAGCACCGTCATATGGGGAAAAAGATGAAAATGCTGAAACACCATCCCCAGCTTTTGGCGCACCTTCATCACATCCGTTTGGGGGTGGGTCATTTGCGTATTGCCGATCCAGATTTCCCCTTGGGTTGGTTTCTCCAGCAGATTCAAACAGCGCAAAAAAGTGGACTTACCACAGCCTGATGGCCCAATCACGGCGACCACCGACCCCTGTTCAATGCGAGTGGTAATCCCCCTCAGGACGTGCAGATTTCCGAAGGACTTGTGAAGATTATTGACCTCAATCACTGCGCCGTAGTCTCCTTTCGTAGGTGCTGGCAATCAAAGTCATGGTCATAATCATGACATAGTAAATGAAAGCTGCAATCAAATAGGGCTGAAAGAAAACAAACTTTTCCTTGGCCACCACATCCGCCCGCCGCAACACCTCCAGCACCCCAATCACCGACACCTGGGCAGTATCTTTGAGGACGTTAATCGTTTCATTCAACAGGGCCGGCAAGATATTTTTCAGAGCTTGGGGGGCAATAATATCGATCATCATCGCCCCATAAGGGATCCCGAGAGACATGGCTGCGTCCCGTTGGCCTTTGTCAACGGCTAGGATGCCACCGCGAATGGTTTCTGAGACATAGGCTCCGGAATTGAGGCTAAACACCAGCACCCCGGCGGTGAGAGCATCGATGGGGCGCAAGCCGAGCATATCCGTCAGCCCCGGCGAGGCATAGTACACCAAGCTGATCTGCACAATCAAAGGTGTCCCCCGGAAAATCGAGGTGTAGACATCCGCTAGCAGACCTAGGGGGCGGATGGCAGAGATTTTCAGCAGCGCCAGCAGCGTCCCCCAAATAAATCCGAACAACACCGACAACACCGTAAACTGAAGGGTGGCCGGGATCCCTTGGATGATGAAGGGGATGCGGTCGGCGATGGGGGCAAAAAAGTCCACAGGTGTGTTCCCTCAGGGAATGTTTGTAGTGTAGGGGATGCAGGGGGTGAAATTGGTAGTTTTTATGGCTGCAGGGGGGCAGGATTTGTGGGGATGGGGCTGGATGCGCTACCCTACTAAGGGCGTTGGCGGACGTGGAGCATGAGCTATTCCTTCAATCGTCGTCTGACTTGGCAGTCCCAGACGCTGTTGGCGGCGGCGGTGGCTTTGGTGTTGCTGCTGTTGAATTCGGTGGTGATTCTTAATCCCGGGCAGGCAGGGGTGTTGAGCATTTTGGGGAAAGCTCAGGATCAGCCCCTGTTGGAGGGGGTGCATTTTAAGCCGCCGTTTATTTCCCAGGTGGATATTTACGATGTGACGGTGCAGAAATTTGAGGTGCCGGCCCAAAGTTCCACCAAGGATTTGCAGCAGCTTTCTGCCAGTTTTGCCATCAACTTTCGCCTCGATCCTCTGGCGGTGGTGACCATTCGCCGTACCCAAGGGAGTTTGCAGAACATTGTCTCCAAGATCATTGCTCCCCAGACCCAAGAATCTTTTAAGATTGCTGCGGCGCGGCGCACGGTGGAAGAGGCGATTACCAAGCGGGACGAACTGAAGCGGGATTTTGATGAGGCCCTTGGGGAACGTTTGGCGAAGTATGGGATTTTGGTTTTGGATACCAGTGTGGTGGATCTGAATTTTTCTGAGGAGTTTTCTAAGGCGGTGGAGGAAAAGCAGATTGCTGAGCAACGGGCCCAGCGGGCGGTGTATGTGGCTCGGGAGGCGGAACAGGAAGCGGAAGCAACCATTAATCGGGCCCGGGGACAGGCGGAAGCCCAGCGCCTATTGCGGGAAACCTTGACGGCGGAGCTGTTACAAAAGCAGGCGATTGACAAATGGGACGGCCATTTTCCCCAGGTGCTTGGGGGAAATGGAGCAATTCCGTTCTTGAATCTGGACTTGAACACAGCTAAAAAGTAGCAACTTTTTCTCTCTACACCCAGCTATACCCAACCAACACACTCAACTAACACCCTAGTGTATTGACATTGTCCACACAAGCAGCTATGTTATTTGTATTAAGTGGGGAGAGTTACCATGTATGTCCCAGATGCTCCTAATTCTGATCACCAACCTCGTGATCTCGTTATCAATATTCGAACTAAGGCATCCCAGCGGGCTCTGATTGACCAAGCAGCCAAGGTGCTGGGGAAAAGCCGCTCGGAGTTTATGCTCGAGCAAAGTTTGCAGAAGGCCCAGGATGTCCTTCTAGATCAGTGCTTTTGGGGTCTCAGTGCGTGTGAGTTTGCTCGATTTATGGAGGCACTTGACGCACCGCCTAGTCATAACCAACGCTTGTCCGAGTTGCTCCAGACTAAAGCTCCGTGGGATTAGATTGCAGTCAGATTCGCCCGCCGGAAAAACTCAGTTCCTGCCACCGAACCGAGGATTTTTGTTCGGGTAATGTCATGCTGGATGAGTGGCTGAGGCGACGTGCTCCCAAAAATGAGGCTGAGGGGGCCTCCCGTACTTACGTGGTATGTGTCGGTAATCATGTGATTGCCTACTATTGCCTTGCCGCCGGGGCGATTGCCCAGGGGATTGCTACGGGGAAAGTTCGACGCAATATGCCTGATCCGATCCCTGTCATGGTGATTGGACGGCTGGCTGTGGATAGCCGCTGGCAGCGGCAGGGGATTGGGCGTGGGCTTGTGCGGGATGCCGTTCTCCGCACTCTCCAAGCTGCTGAGATTGCTGGGATTCGGGCTATCTTAGTCCATGCCATAAACGCAAAAGTTTTTTATCAAAGCTGTGGTTTCATGCCCTCTCCCCTTGACCCAATGACGCTCATGATCACGGTGAAGGATGCCCGGGTCGCCCTCGGTCTATCAGCCTCATCTTGAACGGGATCCCTGGTCTGGGGGTTGTGCCCATCACTGCATTGTTTGGGAATTATGCTAGCCTGATGCCGATGTGCAGCCCAATTGCTTATGGCCGAACTTGCCACTGTCTGTCCGGGCTGTCAGCGCCGCTATCGGATTGAGGTGGAGCAGGTTGGCAAACGTCATCGCTGTAAACACTGTGGGCAGGAGTTCGTTGCCACCCCTACCCCAGGTAACCAACCCCTCTCCCTCCAAGCCCTCTCCCTAGCCCCAAGTACCTCCCTGTCCGGTAGTCACAAAATCCTCAGCCCCTCCCACTCCTCTTTAGGCACGGGATCCCTGACGGCATCGATTGCCACTCGCATGAGCCGGGTGATGGAGGAATCGGCAATCCCCAGCGAATGGCAGGTGGGGGACCGCTTTTTGGATCTCTATGAGGTGGTGGGGATCTTGGGATCGGGGGCGATGGGGCGGGTCTATCGGGTGCGGCACCTGGGCTGGAACCTGGATTTGGCGGTGAAAAGCCCCCGGCAAGAAGTGCTGAACCGCTCGGGAGCCGATAACTTTGAACGGGAAGCGGAGGTGTGGGTGAATTTGGGCCTGCACCCCCACACGGTCACTTGCTACTACGTGCGCCGCCTAGGCGGGATCCCGAGGGTATTTGCGGAGTTTGTGCAGGGGGGGAGTTTGCAGCAGTGGATTCGGGAGGGAAAGCTGACCCAACTGGATCGGATTGTGGATGTGGGGATTCAGTTTGCTTGGGGGCTGGACTATGCCCACGAACAGGGGTTGGTGCACCAGGACATTAAGCCGGAAAATGTCATGCTCACCCCCAATGGGGTTGCTAAGGTGACGGACTTTGGGCTGGCTCGGGCTAGCAGTGGCGGGGATGTGGGCATCAGCCTAGATACGGAAGATCTCACCAATCCTGACCTGGGGACGTTGAGTGCCACTTTGGGGGGGATGACGCCGGCCTACTGTTCGCCGGAGCAATGGCGGGGGGCAATGCTGGCCCGGGCAGGGGTACCCAAGGAAGATCGCCCCAAGATGACCCGCAAAACCGATATGTGGTCCTGGGCAGTGTCGATGCTGGAAATCTTCACCGGCAAGGTGATCTGGCAGGGGGGAGAAAATGCCGACCAAGCCCTCGAGACCTACCGGCAACACCCCACGGGCCTACCCATCCCAGAGTCAATTTTCCAGATTTTGCACGCCTGCTTGCAACGGGATCCCCAGGATCGCCCTAGGGATATGGGGGTGGTGGCGGAGCAGTTACAAGGGATTTATGAGCACCTGACCGGACAGCCCTATCCCCGGCGCCGGCCACGGTCGGATCGGGCCCTGGCCGATAGCCTCAATAATCGGGCGGTGTCTTTGGTGGATTTGGGCAAAAGTCAGGAGGCCATCAAGCTTTGGGACAAAGCCCTGCAGGCGGATCCCCAACATTTGGAATCCCTCTATAATCGGGGGCTAATTCAATGGCGGCAGGGGCAGATCAGCGATGAATTGTTGGTAGAGTCCCTGCGACAAAAAGCTCAGGATTTTCGCGATTGGTTGCCCACCTATCTGGTCAGCCAGGTGCACTTGGAACGGCGCTGCCCCCAGGCGATTGCTCCCCTCTGGTTGGATGTCACTGCCGAGCCCAATCAAGCTGCTATTGCTGAAGAGCTGCAACAACTAGCGGAGCGCAGCCAAACGGGAGCCTACCAAGTGCTGGCCAGCTTCCCTGCCCACGACCAGCCAGTGCTGGCGGTGGACCTCTCCACCACCCATATCCTCAGTGGCGGCCAAGATGGGCTGGTGAAACTCTGGACCCTGTCGGGATCCCTGCTCCACAGCTTTAAGGGGCATGGGGATATGGTGACGGCGGTGTGTTTGCGCCCGGATGGCAAGGTGGGCTATTCCGGCGGCCGGGATGGGCAGATTCGGGTGTGGGACTTGGTGAAGGGCAAGTTGGTGCGGGTGATCCCAGCCCATCGCAACAGCATTCACTCCTTGCAGTGGCACCCCCAATTTCTCCTGAGCGGCAGCTACGACAATACCCTCAAACTTTGGGATCCGGAGACGGGGCAGGAGCAGTTGCGGCTGGAGGGGCATTGTTGGACGGCGGTGCGGGCCAGTGAGGATGGGCGTTATCTCTATGGGGCGGGCTATCGGCGGCTGCGGAGTTGGGATCGGGGGACTCGGGAGGTGCTGACCAGCGTGGAGTTGGGGCAGACGGTCTATCAGATCTGTTTGGATCAGGGGGCTGAGTATGGGTTGTTGGTGGGTGGGCACCCCAGCATTAATCCGGAGCTAGGGCAGGATTTGGAGGTGTGGCATTTGCTCAAGGGCAAGCGGGTGCGCCGCCTGCGAGGGCATGGGGCGGGGGTTACCTCGGCCTGGTTGAGTCCGGATCACCAGCGGGCTGTTTCCGCCGGTCGGGATCAGCGGCTGAAAATCTGGGAGGTGGGGACGGGGCGCTGTCTGTGTACCCTGGCGATCCCGAGCTCGGCCTATGCCTTGGCGTGCCAGGCGGATCGGGTGGCTTTGGGGCTGGAATCGGGAGCGGTGATGGTGTGGCAATTGGCAGATGAGGCGGTTTGGCTGGCCCCGATGATGCTGTCCCGGGTTCAGGATAGCCAAGCGGTGGTGGAGCGGGAGGCTGCCTACGACCAGGCTATCGCTAAGGCCCGTGAGGGTTTGGCGGCGGGTGCGGTTTTGCTGGCAGCAGAACACATTGCCATGGCTCGCTCCCTGGTAGGGTGCCGCCGCCGGGCCGAAGCCATGGAGCTTTGGCAGTCCCTCTACCGTCGCCTGCCCCGGGAACGACTCCAGGATGCCTGGCTCAGCCATAGCCTCCCCCTCCCGGCCGTCCCCACAGCTCTAGCCCATACCCCCACCCAGGTCTGGATCGGCGACGAAAATGGACAGATCCACGCTTGGGATCCCCAATCTCCCCAGCCCAGCCGCAGCTTGCAAGGACACACCGGCCCAATCACCACCCTGGCTTGGGATGGGCAGCTCCTGGTTTCCGGCAGCGAAGATACCACCCTCAAGCTCTGGGATCCCCAGACGGGGCAGTGTTTGCATACGTTAGTCGGGCATTCGGCCTATATTACGGCCTGTGGGGTGAGCCGGGAGGCGGTGTTTTCGGCCAGTTATCATGATCAGACTTTGCGCCGGTGGCAGCGCCGCAGCGGTCGCTTGGAGCATATTTATACGGATCGGGTGGGGGTTACGGATCTGGGTTTGAGTTTGGATCAGCAGACCTTGGTGATTGGCGGCTATGAACTGATTGAGGTTTGGGATGTGGCCGGTGGGGAGCGGCGGCTGAGCTTGCCTGGGGTGCAGGATATGATTCGCAGCGTGGCTCTCAGCAGTGATGGTCGCTATGTGGTGGCAGGGGGTTACGATGCCAATGTTACCCTTTGGGATTTGCAGCAGCAAAGCTGTGTTTTGACCTTGACGGGGCACAGGGACTGGGTTACCCGGGTTGCCATTAGTTTGGACGGACGTTTTGCTTTTTCCGCCAGTCGGGATCGCACGGCACGGCTTTGGGACCTGAAGAGCGGTGAGTGTTTGCAGGTGTTTGCCGGGCACCAGGGGGCGCTGATGGGTCTGGCCTTGGCTCCGGATCTGCGCTGGCTGATCACCGCTGCCCAGGATCGCAGCGTCCGCTGCTGGCTGCTGGACTGGGAATTGACCACCCCACCCCCAAGCTGGGACATTTCCCCCTATCTGCGGGCTTGGGGACAGGATCCCGACATCTTGGGACAAGGTTTGAGCTGGGCCGGCTACGGCTGGCTGACCCCAGAACAAATTGAGCAGGAGCGGCAGCGCTTCTTCAGCCGCTAACGGATGCCAAAAACAGAAGTGGTTGATACCATTTCCAAAGCTAGGTGATAGCCATTGAGGATCACTCGTGCTACCTTTTTCAACTCCTCCTTTGTTTGTCCTGCGCCGTTTGCTGGGTTCTACTTCCACTCCACTGCTGGGCCCAGTGCTGGGCTTGTTGATGTGGTTGGTGTGGCTATGTCCCGCTTGGGCAGAAGTGTTGATGCGGGTGGGGGTGGCCATCAATCGCCCCAGTATTACCCTGGGTAGCTCCACCCCAGCCCGAATTGTGGATCCCCAAGGACGGGTGCTGGCCCAAGTACCGGCCATGACCCCAGTGCGGGCGGTGGTGACGCCGGGGGGGGTGAGAATCGGCACAGCCCAGGGATCCCGATTGTTTTTTCAGCCGCTGCAGGCGGATGGGTTTGTGTTTATTGATCGGCTGTGGTACCGGGGGCTGGCGGAGTTGGTGCCGGGGGAAGGGGGTTTGTTGGGGATTAACCGGGTGGGTCTGGAGGATTATGTTGCCAGTGTGATCGGCAGTGAAATGGGGCATCGTTTTCCCACGGAGTCCCTGCGGGCCCAGGCGGTGGCCACCCGCAGCTATGCTTTGTTCCATCGTCAGCAACGCCTGAATGCCCCCTACGATCTGGGGGATGACCAGTTCTGGCAGGTGTACAAGGGGGTGGCAGCGGAGTCCAATCGCACCCAAGCTGCGGCCCGCGACACCCAAGGGCAGGTGCTGATCTACCAAGGGCGGATTATCAATGCCGTGTTCCATTCCTCCTCCGGCGGCCACACCGACAATTCTGAGGAAGTGTGGGTGGAAGCCCTGCCCTACTTGCGGGGGGTGCCGGACTACGACAACCAAGCGCCGGTATTTTCCTGGAGCCGGCAGATCACACCGGCAGACCTAGGGGGCTTGGCAGCAGGGCTCGGGCAAATCACCAACATTGAAGTCACCCGCCGCTCCACCTTCGGCAGGGTCCTGAATGTCAAACTCACAGGCACCGCCGGATCCCGAACGGTGAGTGGGTCGGCATTTCAGGTGGCGTTGCAGTTGCGCAGTCGTCTTTTTAGTATCAGTCCGGGGCGCAATTTGCAGGCGGCCAATCAGTTGGTGGCAGCGGGGCCTACGTTTGTGATTCAGGGGCGGGGTTTTGGGCATGGGGTAGGCATGAGCCAGTGGGGGGCGGTGGCCTTGGCCCGGCAAAACTGGAACTATGCCCAGATTTTGGCCCACTACTACCGCGGTGCTACCCTAGCCGTTATTACCCCCCAGTGAGGCTCTTTTTGGCCACCCCCGCCAAATAGACACTCACAGCCACCGTTGCCACCAGCCCCAACAGGCGCACTCCCCATTGGGATAACTCCAGACCTGCCGTTGCCACCTCCCCGGCCAGGGATCCCCAATAGACATACATCACCGTTCCGGGCAGGATCCCCACCATCCCCAGCAGGTGTTCCCAGGGGGAAAGGGAGGTGAGCCCTAGGGCATAATTGAGCAGATTGAAGGGCAGCAGCGGCGATAGCCGGATCACCCCCACCAACTTCCAGCCCCCCTGGTCAATCCCTTGCACCAACCCTTGCCAAGCTGGGATCCCGGCCAGCCAGCGGTTGACCCGTTCTCGGGCGAGGTGGCGACCGATCAGGAAAGCCATGTGGGCCCCCAAAGTAGCCCCGATCAGGACATAGCAACTGCCCCACCCCACCCCATAGACAGCCCCGGCAGCTAGACTGAGCCAGGAGACCGGCAGCAGGGCCACCGTGCCCAGGGCATAGAGCAGCACAAACAGCACCCCGCCCACCCACCCCAACTGGGCTATGCCATCGATCCCCGCCACCAGCCCTTGGCGCAACTGCTCCCCTAGGGCGTCCATTCCAGCATGATCCCCACTTGGAAGTCCTTATTGAGGGTCGTGTTTTGCCAGCGATAGCGGGTGGCGAGGCGAAAATCGCGGCTGAGGGCATAGGCCGTCGTAATACTCAAAGTCGTAGCTGGTTGGGATCCCGTCAGCCAGCGGTAGTCGATGCTGAGATCTGCCGTTTGGGGAGCCAGCACTGCCACTGCCGTTGCTCCCAGTTCCAAGCCCTGCATCCCCTGCAAACCCGTGGTTGTAATCGAGCGGTAGCCGGCTTGGGGTGCCAGATTGAACCGGGATCCCGGTTGCAGGACAAAATAGCGCAGGGCCACACTCACCTGTTCCTGCCGTCCCTCCTGCAGATGCCAGCGGTCGTATTCCCCACTGAGACTGAGTTGGGATCCCAAATAGAGGTCATCAAAGCCCAGGAACCACTGGTCCCGGGCCACATAGCCCAGTTGCAGCCGGGTGGGGCGGGTGGTGAGGGTGCGAATTTCCTCCAGGACATTGGGGGGATTGGTCAGCCAGCGTTGCAGCACCGGACTTTGTTCCAGCAGTTGGGCATCTAGTTCCAGGGTGGGTTCTGCTGCCCATCCAGGCAGAGGGATCACAGAGGCAAGAAGAGCGCCGAGATAGAATCGAAAAGTCATAGGCTGGGGGTGCACTTTCTTTAGCCTAGCCAAAGACTCCCCGATCGGGGGAGGGATATGTTCAGAGCCAAACCGGCACAGTAGAATAGCAGGAATGCCAGCAGCATTCAGGAATCTTCAAGGGCAGCAGTTACAGGGGGATGCCGTGGAAGAGAATGGGCAACGGGACATGATCGGCTACCGCAACTACAAACTGGAAAATCAGATGGAGCGGCTGGTCTTTCATTTGATTGAAGACGTCTACATGATGGACACCCAGGATCGCTTTTGCAGTTGCGAGCGATTTCAGAAAGATGTGGCTGCCATTGTTCTAAATCAGTTTTACCCCCGCTATGCCACCAGCTTTGAAGGGGCCATCTATACCCTCGACAACCTGCAACAGGATCAAGAGCTGCAAGTGCAAATCATCCGGGAAGTGGCCGCCGCCATGGAAATCGTCGCCGCCAAACCCCACTGCCAAGAACCGGACTGCCCCATCAAAAAACGCCAAGCCCTCCTAGACTCCTAAAGGCTTGTAACGGATTCTCAGAAAACCAGAGGATATGTTACCCTCTGTAAAGTTGCTTAATGTTTGCTTTGTCTCTTTCTTCCTGGTCCGGGTCGCCGTGGCCGCCACTGACAGAAATATGGGGTCGTCTGGCCTGGCGAGGGCGCTGGCAGGTGCTGCTCCTATCCGCCTGTGCCGTAGGGATCCCGGTGTTTATTCAGGCGCCCTTGGTGCGCTCGGCCCCCTGGGTGAGTTTGGTCTGGACTTTGGTGTGGCTGGGGTTGGGCTGTCATTGGCTCACCTGTCCCCGCCTGCGCTTGCGGGGAGAATTGCTCTATGGCTTTGCCCTCACTTGGCTGACGGGATCCCTGTACTGGGGTTGGTTGCGCTGGGAACCGGCTTGGCATCTGCCTGTGGAAGCTTTGGCCCTGCCTTTGGCCCTGTGGGGGCTGTGGCGGGGCTGGGCCCCAATTGGGCAAGCCTTCTACTTGGGATCCCTGACGGGCACGGTGATCACGGATCTGTACGTATGGTTGGTGGATTTGACCCCCGTGTGGCGGGCAGTGATGGCTCCCGAGGCCGGTGAGTCCATGTTGATTGCCCAGTGGTTGCCGGTGATCCTCGGTCAAATCCAGTCCCTATCCGGGATCCTCTGGGGGATTGAGCTGGCCCTGGTTTTACTGATTGCCGGCCTCTGGGGCCTGTACCAGGGATCTTTGCCCGCCTATGCCTGGAGTGGAGCCGTCTTAAGTACCCTATTGGTGGACGGTTTATTTTTATTGAGTTGTTGTTTAGGGGTTTAAGTTGTGCCCAGGGATTCTAGCTCGATGAGCTTAGCCAGCACCTCCTCACTGTGGCGACTGGGGGAGACAATCGGGAAAATTGCCCGCAGCACCCCATCCGGATCGATCAAAAACGTATTGCGCAGCGCCATATCCCCCAGCCAGGAGCCATAGCGGCGGCTCACCTCCCCTTGGGGATCCGCCAGCAGGGTAAAACCCAACTTCTCCGTATCACAAAAGCGGCGATGGCTAGCCACACTATCAGCACTGACCCCGACAATTTCCGCCCCATGAGCCCGGTAGCGGTCCAAATCCGCCTGAAACCGCCGCGCCTCAAGGGTACAGCCAGAGGTAAAATCCTTCGGGTAAAAATACAAAACCACCCACTGCCCGCGAAACTCCTCCAAACTGCGGAGCATCCCATTTTGGTCCGCCAACTGAAACCCCGGCGCCGGGGATCCCACCACGGGCAGATCCGTCGTCCCCCACTGGGCAGAGACCGGGGCAGCCCCCAGGCCCAGCAGCAACCCCAACAGCACGACCCACTTGACGATCCAGGTATTCCAGTCCTTTCCAGCTAGCATAGGCAACTCCTCACTAGGGCGATTCTAGACCAATTCCCTCAGCCCCTGCTCCCCGGCATAGCGACTGTAGGCATACAGAACCCCCAACGTCAGCCCCGTCACCAAAAACCCCAAAGCAGCCCCAAAGGGATAGTCAATGCTAGCGCCAAACTGCTGCTGAATCGCATTGCCAATCAGAATACTCTTACTTCCCCCCAACAAATCCGGCACCACAAACATGCCAAACGCCGGGATCCCCACCAGGATCAGTCCTGAGGCCAGCCCCGGCAGCGTTTGCGGCAGCAGCACCCGCCAGAACACCTGCCAGCGATTGGCATAGAGATCCTGCGCCGCCTCGATCAAGGTCCAATCAATCCGTTCCACCGCCGTATAGAGGGGCAGCACCATATAGGGCAAAAACGTATAGACCATCCCCAGATACACCGCCAAATCACTGGGGTAGAGGGCCGTTTGTTCCGGATTGAAGCCCAAGCGAGCGGCAATCCAGGCCGGCCAGGCATTAGGTCCCAGGATCAGCATCCAGGCATAGGTGCGGATCACCAAATTGGTCCAAAAAGGAATCACCACCAGGGTCAGCAGGGTATTGCGTCCCCGTTCCTCGTGGGCAGCGATAAAAAACGCCAAAGGGTAAGCCAGCAGCGTACAGCAAGCCGTTGTCCCCACCGCCATCACCGTACTGCGCCAAAAAATCTGCCAATAGACCCCCGACCAGCCCAAAGGGCCATAGCCGAGGATGCGCAGGTAATTGTCCAAGGTAAGGGGCAACTGGGCCTGCCCAAAAGGGCCGCGGCTGAGAAAGCTATAGAACAGCAAAATCAACCCCGGCAACACCAAAAAGACGATGATCCACAGCACCCCCGGCCCGGCAAACAGCAGACTGCGTTGCAGTTCCTTCCAGGGGGTGAGGATTTCACCGTAGCGCACCTGACGTGCCATCCCCTCTCCCTCCCTCCCTGTGCATGATCCTGTCATAGCAGGATTTATGCTAAAAGGTGCTTACTGCCCTGGAGAGCGGACGTGATGCGCCTTAGTCAGATGCTGTTTGTGACCCTGCGGGAAACCCCTGCAGAAGCGGAACTCCTCAGTCACCAACTGTTGCTGCGGGCCGGTTTGATCCGCCGTTTGTCCCCGGGGGTGTACAGTTATTTGCCGTGGTTGTGGCGGGTTTTGACCAAGATTGCCAACATTGTCCGGGAGGAAATGAACGCCATTGGCGGGCAGGAGTGTTTATTTCCCCAATTGCAACCGGCAGAAATCTGGCAGGAATCCGGGCGTTGGGACACCTACACCCAAGCGGAAGGGATCATGTTTGCCCTCAAAGATCGCCAGGGACGGGAGCAAGGGCTAGGCCCCACCCACGAGGAGGTGGTTACGGTTTTGGCCCGGGATTTAATTCGCTCCTACCGACAACTACCCCAGACCATTTATCAGATTCAGACCAAGTTTCGCGACGAAATTCGCCCGCGTTTTGGCTTGATGCGGGGGCGAGAATTCATCATGAAAGATGCCTATTCCTTTGGCCCCAGCCTAGAAAGTCTCCAGGCTACCTATCAGGATATGTACCGGGCTTACTGCCGGATCTTGACCCGCTGCGGTTTGCAGTTTCGGGTGGTGGATGCAGATGCCGGTGCCATCGGTGGCCCCAGTGCCGCTTCCCAAGAGTTCATGGTACTTGCCGAAGCGGGGGAAGACGAAATCCTCTATACCCCCGACGGACACTACGCCGCCAACGTGGAAAAAGCCGTCTCCCTCCCCCCTGATCCGGCGGTTTCTCCCTACGACCACTTCCAAATCCTAGAAACCCCCGGCACCGAAACCATCGAAAAAATGGTGGACTTTCTCCAGGCTCCCGCCTCCACCATGGTGAAAAATATCCTCTACCAAGCCCTTTTCGACAATGGCACCCAGGTGGTTGTCTTGGTCAGTATCCGAGCCGACCAAAATGTCAACCTCGTTAAACTCTCCAACCTCCTCAGCCAACGCGCCAATACCTATGGAGCCAGCAAAGTCCTCAAACTCACCCTCGCCGACAGCAGCACCTGGAACGGGGATCCCGTACCCATGGGTTATATTGCTCCCGATTTGCCCGATAGCTGTTTGGGATCCCGGCCGAACTTGCATCCTCAGATTTTGCGTCTAGCGGATCAGACGGCGGCGAGTTTGCAGAACTTTATTACCGGCAGTAATCAGCCAGATCGCCATGTGGGGGGAGCCAATTGGGGGGTGAACTATCCTTTGCCGGAGGTGGTGGATGTGCGGACAGCGATGGCTGGGGATCGGGCTGTGCATGATCCCGGCCAGATTTTACAGACGGCCCGGGGGATTGAAATTGGGCATATTTTCCAGTTGGGGCTGAAGTTTTCGGTGCCGATGCGGGCGACTTTTATGGATGAAGATGGGCAGGAAAAACCCCTCTACATGGGCTGCTATGGGATTGGGGTTTCCCGTCTGGCCCAGGCAGCCATCGAACAGTCCCACGACAGCGATGGCATTATTTGGCCGGTGAGCATTGCCCCCTACCACTGTCTTGTGGTGATCCCGAATATCCACGATGCCCAGCAGTTACAGGTGGGGCTGGAATTGGCCCAGGCCCTCAATGCCGCCGGGGTGGAAACCGTGGTCGATGACCGAGATGAACGGGCGGGGGTCAAGTTCAAAGACGCCGACCTAGTCGGGATCCCGTTTCGGGTGACAACGGGGCGGAGTTTGAAGGAAGGGAAGGTGGAGGTGACCAAGCGGGCGGATAAGTCCAGCCAGGAGGTGGCGGTGGCTGAGGTGGTGGGGGTGCTGCAGGGGTGGGTCAAGGCTGCTCTGGCAACTTGAAAAATCAGATCCCTGACCAATCAACCTCCAGTGGGGGCAGAAGTGACACCGGCGCTGTAGCTATTAAATAATGCTAAATAATATGGTCAACAGCGTAACTGCCCTAACCCCAGGAGCTAGGAAGGCCAGGGCAGTTTGAGAATCACAAAGGCAGAGAAGCTTGCTGGTGACCAGCCAAGGTCGTGGCAGCTTGATGGGTGGAGAGAAAAATCTGCCCCGGATGCAGCTTCTTCTCAATGCCAATCTTGCTCAACCGATCCATAACCGGCCCTTTAACCTCTGCTAAATGTAAGGTAACGCCGGCATCCCGTAACTTGCTAATCAAGTCCAGTAAGGATTCTAAAGCACTGCCATCAATGGCATTGACCGCACTACAAATCAACACTAGATGCTGCACCTGCGGGCGCTCAGCCACCCATGACAGTAACCGTGTCTCTAAATAGGCAGCATTGGCAAAGTAAAGACTCTCATCCACCCGCACCAACAAAACCTGATCATTGGTGAGCACCTGGTGTCGTTGAATGTTGCGGTAGTGCTCGGTGCCCGGTACTTGCCCGACAATGGCCAGATGCGGACGACTGGTGCGCCACAAGTAAACCCCAATCCCCCCTAAAGCCCCAAGGGCAATGCCCGGCTCCACCCCCACCAGCAAAACCCCAGCAAAGGTCAATAGCCATACCCCAGCCTCCGCCGGATCATAGTGCCAACTGTGCTGCAAAGGACGAAAATCCGCCAGCTTAAAGACGGCAACCATCACCGTGGCAGCTAGGGTGGTCTGGGGCAAATCCGTAAATAATGGGGTCAAGACTAAAACTGTTAAAGCCAAAAGAGCCGCGGTAATCAAAGACGCTAACCCTGTGTTAGCCCCAGCCTGAAAATTAACCACCGAACGGCTAATCCCCCCAGTCACCGGCATCCCCCCGGTCAAGGCAGCTGCCACATTCGCAGCCCCCAAGCCCACCAAATCCTGATCCGGATCCACTTTCTGCCGCCGCTTGCTGGCCAAACTCTGCCCCATGGCATAACTCTCGGTAAAACCCACCAAACTAATGGCAATTGCCGGCGGCATCAGGGATCCCCAAGGCTGATCCCGAATCACATCCAGGGTGAGAGGAGGTAACCCCTGGGGAACAACCCCTACCACCGCCACCCGATCCGACCATCCCAGTAAACTCACCACAAGGGTAGTCACCAAAATGGCCGCCAAAGGCGCTGCCTTGGTCACCGGCAAAATCCATGGCTTCGGGATCCCGAGGCGGGTGAGGTGGGATCCCAGTCCCATTTGTCCGTAGAGGAGGATGGTGATGGCGAGCAGGCCGATGGCGAGGGTGAGGAAATTGACCTGATCGAGGCTGTTCCAGAGATCGGCAAGCAGGCGGGGGAAGGATTCGCTGGTGGGGATTTTCACCCCCAGGAGGTGTTTCATCTGTCCGAAGCCGATGATCAGGGCGGAGGCACTGGTGAAGGCTGAGATCACCGCATGGCTGAGGAAATGCACCACAAAGCCCAAGCGCAATAGCCCCATCAGGGCTTGGATGATGCCGATGAGCAGGGACAAGCCCAGGGTGAGATGGACAAACTCAGGGCTATTGGGGGCAGCCAAAGGCTCCAACCCCGCCAGAACCATCAAGGCCACAATGGCCACCGGCCCCACCGAGAGCACCGGGCTCGACCCCAGCAGAGCATAGGTGGCCAAAGGCACAATACTGGCATACAGCCCCACCTGAGCCGGTAGCCCCGCCAATTGGGCATAGGCCATGCTCTGGGGAACCAGCATAATCCCCGACACCAAACCGGCAATCACATCCCCAGCTAGGTGCTCCCGCCGATAGGACCGTAACCAAGCAGGCAACAGCCGCTGGATCATACCTGACCCCGGTTCCAAGGCATGCGAGCCAGAAGCAGAGCTAAACCACAGGTATTGGTGACCCCGGCAAACACTAGCCCAGAGCCAACAAACCCGCTCAACAACAACCACCAGGGACTGACAAACGCCCCCAACACTGTCCCTACCACCACCAAAGATCCCGCCGTGATCTGCACCTGGCGCATGATAGAGATGGGAGCATTGGCGGTTTTGGTGACGGGCAGACGCTGCCGCTTCCAGTTTTCAATCCCCCCTTGCAGATTGATGACCTCATTCCAGCCTTGGTCAAGCAACTGACAACTGGCGCGAATGGAACGGCTACCCATCTTGCACTGCAACACGACCGGCCGCTCCGCAGTAGAACGAGGCACTTGCTGCGGGTCAAACTTGGATAAGGGCATATTAATCGCCCCTGGGATCCGCTCTTCTGCAAATTCAGCCGGCTCCCGCACGTCAATCAATGTCACTCGCCCCTGATCCAACCACTGCTTCAAAGTCAGAGGGTCAATCTCCTGAATCCGGGGATCCCGCACTGAGGGCGTTGTTGCCTGGGTTGTAGTCATCGATGTTCTCCACAAGTTTCAAGTTTTTTACGGGTTTAACTGAATCTGCTGCTGGTGCCTAGGAAGCGGCTAGGACCTGACCACACCGCTCGTTGGCCGGCACTGCCTCTTGGATCTTTTTGGGATTGGGCAGATTGAGGCTGTTCATCAAAGCGATGAAACTCTCCCGAGAACGCAATTGCCCAGTTTCGGGATCCACAAAGCGAGGATTAAAGCGCTTTTCTTCCCCAATCGTGGACACCGTCCGCCCCTTGTAATCATGCCCCGGATAGACTAAGGTGTCCTCCGGTAAGGTAAACAAATGCTGGGTGACATGGTCATACATCAAACCGGGATCCCCGCTTTGGAAATCCGTCCGCCCACAGCCGCGAATCAACAGGGCATCCCCCGTCAAAACCCGGTCCCCATTCACCCGATAGGTCATGTGGCTATCCGTGTGCCCGAGGGTGGCAATTGCCTCAATGGTAATCCCGCCCACCTGCAGGGTTTCCCCATGGGCAATAAAGCGATCCGCACACTGGGCCTTAGCCTGTACCGGCACAATCCCTTGGCAGCCCGTCAGCTCCCGCAACTTGCCTGTGCCCGTAATGTGGTCCGCATGGACATGGGTTTCCAAACAAGCCACCAACCGCAACCCCAACTCCCGTACCAAGGTCAAGTCCCGATCCACCTGCTCCAACACCGGATCGACCAACACCGCTTCCCCCGTCTCCCTATCCCCAATCAAATAGGTATAGGTCCCCGTCTCTTGGTCAAACAACTGGCGAAAAAGCATCGCTAGACCCCCAAAAGTATCTTTCATAACTATAACACCATCTAGTTATAAAAAAGTCAAGCCCCGGCTTGAGAGATTTCTCTATGACTATTTAGTGATATTGAGTTATGGTGGAGGGAGAGGGAGGGAATGGTATGGCAGCAGGATCTTCCCGGTCAGGGGTATTGGCGCAGGTGGCGCAGTACTTTAAGGTCTTGTCGGAGGTGAGCCGGCTGCAGCTGTTGTGTGAGCTGGGAGCGGGAGCTAAGAATGTCACGGAGTTGCTGGCTGCCACCGGCATGGGGCAGGCCAATGTCTCCAAGCACCTCAAGATTCTCAGTGATGCCGGCATGGTCAGTCGTCATCCCAAGGGGGTGAGTGTTTACTACCAGCTCAGCGACCCTGCCTGCTTGAGATTGTGTCAAGTGGTTTGCCAGCAATTGCTCAACCAACATCAGCGCCAAAGCCAAACCCTAGAGCAGTTATCCAGCCTACAGCAACTAGGTGCAAACCCCGATTGACAAGCGTCTGGAAATCTGCACGAATGGTAGCACAGGTGTGCTTGGCAACTTCTCCAGATCCTCTCCTAGATCCTCTCTTGGTGAGGGTGGGGGATCCCGGTGGGGGGAGAGGGTTGTCAGGTTGGAGTGGCACCTAGACCTCGCGGACAATTGAACTTTATGGTTATGAATCCTAGCTTGATAGGAGTGGGGTTTTTCTATTCAAAAATGAGCTTGAAGTTTCTAGGTTAGGAAGTGGGATTCGTCAAGAAAAATAGTCTGAAAAAAAGTTGAAATTTCCGGGGAATTCGGTGTATATTTTGGTCAGTCTGAGGAATTTTCCTCGAGTCAGCACAACTCAATCAGTACAATTAATCTTATGGAGGTAGACCCTTGGTACGCAGGAGGAAGCGGAAGAGTCGTCGGCGCCAAGAGGGACGGAAGATCCTGGAGCATGTGCCTCAGTTCAATTTAGATAGCGGGGAGGAAAAGCCGGTGACGGCTGCCCGCAAGTTTATTCACGACCGGGCGATTGCTCCACCGGCATTGATTTTGGTGCGCCGCAATGAGCATACGATTGATCGTTTTTTCTGGGCTGAGAAGGGCTTATTCAGTGCCCAGTATGTGGAGGAGAATCATTTCTTGTTCCCCAGCCTGCGCGCTCCTAGTGAGGAATCTAAGGAGGTGAAGATTCCGGTTCTGTCCAATCGCTAGTCTGCCTAGTTGGACTGCAGGGTCTGGCAAGAAGGCTCCTCAATGGAGGAGCTTTTTTGTTGGGGAAGCTCTCTGCTGACTCCTAGACGGGGTGTTTTGGGGGAGCGCATCAATCCCAACCTCTCTATTTCCCCTGCAATCGATCCCTCAGGCCCCTCTCCCAAAACAGGAAATGACTATAATGGCTATATTTTTCCCTGGGACGTTGGACACAAGCCCATGCATGTGTTGGTTTGAGGCGGTAGGGGGGCTAGCGCCGATCCAAAATGCCGCTGATCCATAGGCTACAGGCCAGGCTGATCAAATGGGCTAAAGCCACGCTGGAGTTGATCACAACTACCAAGAGTTCTGCAATCACCAGACGAATGCTGTAGTTTTGGTAGAGCAGAGCCCGGCTGAATAACTCCCCTACCTGGGCTGAGGAGCTGATCACTGACAAAAAAGCCCCCACTAAGCTAATCAACACCACTAACCGCAACCGCTCAATCAATTCCTGCCGGGAACTGATCCGCTGGATTTGGGATCCCGAAAGGTTACGGCGGGTGAAGTAGATATTGGCTCCCAAGGTTAGGATCATGCCCAAGGTGACCCAAAAGGCGATGGCTGAACCGAGCTGCCCACCCACCGGTAACCCTTGGGCGGTGGTCAGATGGATGATTGGGGCTAGCAACCAAGAGATGGCTGCTATCACGCCGATAATTGCCTGGAGCCAAAAGCTGGTGTTGCTGGTGCGCCGCAGGCGCTCTTTCATCCGCTCAAGATGCAACTGCGGGTCTTGCTGCTCTGCTCGGTAGCTCTCCATAGCATCTCCCGTGCTACGCCCCTGCCTTAGTGTAGGGGTTGATTTCTCTGGGTTCAAGGCGCCAAGCAGCAGTTAAACCCTATGTATCTAAACATGAGCAATTCTTAAGAAATCCTGAAAAGAAGCCTGGCGGCTGCCAAAATCTGAGATTCTATATGGCGGATAATATGGAGCCACCTAAATAAAGGCTCTAGAACCCTTTAAAGCTCGTCCTCTGTCGCTTCCCCCAGTTTTTCCTGGGGGTCTTTTATCGGCAGGTTTTGCGCAGGCGGTGGCTGAACTGCTCCAGGTCGGGGATGGGGTCGTAGCCGCCGGGGTGCCAGGGGTGGCATCGCCCCAGCCGCCGTAGCCCTAGCCATAACCCCCGCCATACCCCAAAGCGGGCAATCGCTGCGGCCATGTACTGGGAGCAGGTGGGGTAATACCGACAGGCAGGAGGCAGGAGGGGCGAAATCAACCCCTGGTAAAGCCGGATCCCGCCAATGCAAAAATGTTGCCAGGGACTCATATCGTACTCCGTCAGAAAATGGTATCGTATTAGTCAGTTTCGTGCCGATGAAGACTTGGGGGGGATCCCGCTATGGAGACGAATTATTTAGGGTTGTTGGGGACAATCTTGGCGATTTTGGTGCCTTCGATTTTTCTGGTGATTCTCTATGTGCAAACTGCCAGCCGCAATAACAGTTAGGCTGCCGGTGGTTCATAGAGAAATTCAAACCAATTGCCATCGGGATCCCGGCTGTAGAAGGAGGCAGTGCCGTCGCGATGGTCATGGATGGCTCCTACAAAGATTCCCTGTTCTTGGAGACGGGCGTGGGCCGCTTCGATGTCTTCGCGCTTATCGAACACAAAGCCAAAGTGGGGCCCGGCAGCTTTGTAGGTGGGGCCAAGTAGGGCTAGCCCGTCCTGTCCGGCTTTGAGATAGGCCCAATCTTGGTCTTGCCAGACGATGTCCATGCCTAGGTTGGCGTAAAACTCCAGGGCTTTGGGAATGTCGGCCACTTGGATGGCCACATGGCCGAGCCGTTTCAGCGTTGCCATGGTCTTCTACCCCATCAACAAACACCTAACCCTTCTAGTCTAACCTAGTCCTGACTCGCCAATCGGCTCTGGGTAGAAGGCTGCCCCCAGCAGCCCTACCTGTGGGTTACAGACGACGGCTACGGGAATCTGACTGAGGAGGGCCCGCATCCGCCCCTTGTCCAAAAAGGCCTCCAGAAAACCCAACCGCTGCAACAAGGGCAAAATCTGCGGGGCAATCCCCCCGGCAATGTACAACCCCCCCCGGGGCAATAGGGTCAGAGCCAGATTGCCGGCCACCGCCCCATAGGCCTGCACAAAGACCTCCATCGCCCCCACTGACAAGGGATCCCCCGCCGCCGAGATCCCTGCCCCATCCTCAGCCAAGGCCGGGTCAAAGTAACGGCCCAACTGGGGATCGGTGGCTGCTAAAAACCGGTAAATCTTCGGGATCCCGAGACCGGAGACCACCCGCTCCACCGAGACCCGCTCCAGCCCTTGGGACTCTAGCAGGTATTGGCGCAAAGCCCATTCCCTGGGGGTACGAGGGGCAAAATCCACATGCCCCCCTTCGGCAGCATAGACCCGGTAGTGATCCTGGTGCCAGAGGGCATAACCTTGCCCCAAGCCTGTGCCTGCCCCCAAAAAAGCCACAGCCCCCCGCGGCTCCGGCAGCCCCCGCTGCAGCCAGTACAGATCCACCTCCTGCAGACAACTAAGACCGTAGCCCACCGCCGTAAAGTCATTGATCACCCGCACCGGGATCCCGCCTAGGGCGGCGCCGATCTGGGATCCATCCACCGTCCAAACTCGGTTGCTGAGGATACAGACATTGTCAACGACGGGGCCGGCGGCAGCCACACAGGCATCTAGCAAGGGTGGGGATCCCTGGGTGTGCCAGAAGTGGAGCAGGAGGGTTTCCAAGTTGGGCCAAGGGTGGTTTTCATAGCGTTGTTGGGCCAGCACCTGGTTGGCTTGTACCAGGGCCACCAGGGATTTGGTTCCCCCCACATCCGCTGCCAATCGCATAGGTCTCTGAGCCAGTCCTCAAACCAGGTTAAGATGAATCGGAACTGCTTGACCAATCAACAACCATGGTAGAGATTTACACGTGGCGATCCTGTCCCTTTTGCCTTCGTGCCAAACAGCTTTTGGATCGCAAGGGTGTGATCTACACCGAGTATGCCATTGATGGGGACGAGGCTGCCCGCCAAGCCATGGCCAAGCGAGCTAATGGACGGCGCACCCTCCCTCAGATTTTTATCAACAACGTCCATATCGGTGGCTGTGATGATCTCTACGCCTTGGAGCGAGCCGGCAAGCTCGATGCCCTGCTGCAAAGCCTACCCTCATGAAATGCGCCTTTATCCTCGATCCCCTGCCCACCCTCCAGCCCCACCACGACACCAGCCTGGCCCTGATGGCAGCGCTGCAACAGCGGGGACATAGCATCTATGCCCTAGGGATCCCGGATTTACTGGTGCGGGACGGTCAGACTTGGGCAACTCTTAGTCAGGTTCAGTTGGATTTAGGGGCGAGTCCTTACTACCGGATTGTGGGGCAAGAGACGGTCCCTTTGGGCAGCATGGATGCGGTGTGGATGCGCAAAGATCCCCCGGTGGACATTGCCTACTGGACAGCCACCCAACTGTTGGATTTGATTCCGCCCCCGACCTTGGTGCTCAATCATCCTGCTGGGATCCGGGCTGCCAACGAAAAACTGTTTGCCCTCCACTTTGCCCCCTGGACGCCGATTACCCTGGTGAGCCAGCACAAGCAGGACATTGTTGAGTTTGTGCGCAGCCACGGGCAGGCGGTGCTCAAGCCCTTGGGGGGCAAGGGGGGAGAGGGGATTTTATTTTTGTCCGCTCAGGATCGCAACCTACGTTCTTTGATTGAAATCAGCACCCACTTTGGACAAACCCCGGTGATGGTGCAGGAGTACCTGCCGGCTGCCCAGGCTGGGGACAAACGGATTTTGTTGCTGGAAGGTAAGCCTTTGGGAGCTGTCAATCGCCTACCGGGGGAGGGGGATTTCCGTGGTAACATCGCTGCTGGTGGACGGATTGCCCCCACAGAAATTACCCCCAAAGAATATCAACTGTGTGAATATCTAGCCCCGATCCTGCAACGGGAAAAGCTCTATTTTGTGGGGATTGATGTCATCGGCGAAAAGCTCACCGAAATCAATGTCACAAGCCCAACGATGCTTCAGGAAATCAGCCAGCTCACGGGCAAAAATCTGGCAGATCATGTGGCTGAGTGGCTGGAAAATCAAATCAGGTAAGCTAATTGCCCCAGAAATACTTAAAAATCTTTCAATCTTGGCCATCTTTCAATCTTGGCTATGGATTCAGGGAGTTGATTGCTTTTAAGATGGGGTCATTGCAATGGAGACTGAAATCAATCCCTCATCCCTGGCCCTTTCTCCTGCTCTAGAAAAGTTCTGATCCAGGTCAAGAACTCTGCAAACATCTTTTCTAGGCTGTCAATTTCCCTGGCCAGATTCAATATCTGGGGAAAGATCTCGGAGGGCAAAAATCATAGTCGCACTCGAGTATCACCCAAGAGATTGACTTGCCCCTAGCTGGATCAACTCAATTGAGAGAGGGTGTAGAATATCACTCCCGGCCAAGAAGCCGGCAGCATCTGTTAGGATCCCTAAACGGGTTATCAACTCACCATGAGCGAATGGGATGCCTTGACGGTGGACCTCAACCACCTCACCCCAATGATGCAGCACTATGTCACCCTCAAACGCCAGTACCCCCAGGCGCTGCTCCTCTACCGCATGGGGGATTTCTATGAAACGTTTTTCCAAGATGCCCACATCCTCGCCCAAGCCCTAGAACTCACCCTCACCGGTCGGGAAGCGGGATCCCTAGGACGGGTGCCGATGGCCGGGATCCCCCACCATGCTCTGGAGCGCTATGCGGCTCAGTTGGTGGCTAAGGGGTTGAGTTTGGCGGTGTGTGAGCAGATGGAACCGGCGGATCAGGCGAAGGGCTTGGTGCGCCGGGAGGTAACCCGCTTGATTACCCCGGGGACGGTGCTGGAGGAAGGGCTGTTGCCCCCTCGGCAAAACAATTATTTGGTGGCGATCGTCCTCAGTAAGCTAACCTGGGGCCTAGCCTATGGGGATATTTCCACGGGGGAGCTGGCTACTACCCAAGGGGAGGGGATGGAGTTGTTGGTGCAGGAACTGCTGCGCCTACAACCGGCAGAAATCCTCTGGCCCGCCGCTGCCCCTAGCAGCCTCACCCAGGGATCCCCGATTCCGGTCGAGTTGCCTGGTCAGTTTTGCTATACCCTCTGTGGGCAGGACAGTTTTGAGTTGACGGCGGCGCGCCAGGAAATTTGTCTGGCTTTTGGGGTGAAGTCCCTGGAGGGGTTTGGGTGTCAGCATTTGCCTTTGGCGGTGCGGGCGGTGGGGGGCTTGCTGCACTACTTGCGGGAAACCCAAAAGGGGATGCCGATTCCTTTTGATGGGTTGCGCACTTATCATCTCAGTCAGTTTCTCTACCTTGATCCCCAGACGCGGCGGAATCTGGAGTTGACCCAGACGGTGCGGGAGGGGCTGTTGACGGGATCCCTGTTGTGGGCGTTGGATCGCACCCGCACGGCGATGGGGGGGCGGATGTTGCGGCGCTGGCTGGTGCAGCCGTTGCTGGATCCGGAGGCCATCCGGGCGCGGCAGGGGTTGATTGGGGAGTTTGTGGGCCAGGCGCGCCTGCGGCAACAGGTGCAGGGGATCCTCAAGGAGATCTATGATTTGGAGCGTTTGGCGACGCGGGTGGGAGCAGGGACGGCGACGGCGCGGGATTTGGTGAGTTTGGGGCATGCTTTGGCCAGGCTGCCCCAGTTGGGGGAGGTGTTGGCGGACTGTGCCAGTCCTGTGTGCCAGAGGTTAAGTCAGCCGAACCCCCAGCTCCAGCAGCTCAGCCGGGAGATTCTGGCGACGTTGGTGGACAATCCCCCCCTGGTGATCAGCGAAGGGGGGCTGATTCGCGATGGGGTGGATGCGGAGGTGGACCGGCTGCGGCAGCAAATCCAGGAGGATCAAAACTGGATCACCCACCTGGAAAAAACGGAGCGGGAACGCACCGGCATCAGCACCCTCAAGGTGGGCTTTACCAAGGCTTTTGGCTACTATATCGCCATTAGTCGGGCCAAAAGTCAGCAGGTGCCCAGCCACTACATCCGCAAACAAACCCTCGTCAATGAAGAACGCTATATCACCCCAGAATTGAAAGAACGGGAAACCCGCATCCTCCACGCCCAAACGGATCTCTACCAGCAGGAATATGACTGTTTTGTGCGCCTGCGCCAACGGGTGGGATCCCAGGCGCGGCTGATGCGGCAGGTGGCAGGTTGGGTGGCGGAGGTGGATGTGTTGGCAGGTTTGGCGGAGGTGGCAGCTCAGTATCAGTATTGTTGCCCGGAGATCACCACCGACCGACGCCTGCTGATCGAAGAGGGTCGCCATCCGGTCCTGGAACAGTTGCTCCCCGCCGGTCTGTTTGTCCCCAATTCCGTGCAGTTGGGGCTGCCGGGATCCCCGGATTTGATGATTTTGACGGGGGCCAATATGACTGGTAAGTCGACTTTTTTGCGGCAGGTTGGTTTGATCCAGGTGATGGCGCAGATGGGCAGCTATGTGCCGGCGACCCGAGCTAGTGTGGGGATTTGTGATCGCATTTTTACCCGGGTGGGGGCGGTGGATGATCTGGCCACGGGGCAAAGTACATTTATGGTGGAGATGAATGAAACTGCCAATATCCTCAACCATGCTACCCCCCGATCTTTGGTGTTGCTGGATGAAATTGGCCGGGGGACAGCGACCTTTGATGGGCTGGCGATTGCTTGGGCTGTGGCGGAATATCTGGCGGTAAGTTTGGGATCCCGCTGTATTTTTGCAACCCATTATCATGAGCTGAATGAGTTGGCGAATCTGCTGCCGAATGTGGCCAATTTTCAGGTGGCAGTGAAGGAATTGGAGCAGGAAATTGTCTTTCTCCACAAGGTGGTGCCGGGGGGGGCTAGCCGTTCCTACGGGATTGAGGTAGGGCGGATGGCAGGGTTGCCGCCGGTGGTGATCGAGCGGGCGCGGCAGGTGCTGACCCAAATTGAAAACCACAGCCATATTGCGGTGGGGCTGCGGCAGCGCTTCAGCGATCCTAAACCCCGCCCCCGCCGCTCCTCCCCCCCTGCGGACCAATTGCCCCTGTTTTCCCATGAGTAGGAAGCTGCTGATCTGCACCGGGGAAGTCTCTGGGGATCTCCAGGGCAGCTACCTGATCCAAGCCCTGCTCGCCCAAGACCCCAGCCTGGAGATTACGGCCATTGGCGGGCAACGCATGGCAGCCAGTGGTGCTAAGCTGCTGCGGGACACCACCCACATCAGCTCCGTTGGCTTGGTAGAAGCTCTGCCGTTTATCCTGCCCACCCTGCGCACCACCCACATCGTCCGCCAGTACCTACGCCAGCAGCGCCCCGACCTGCTGATCCTGATCGACTACATTGGCGTCAATAGCCAAATCCTCCACATCGCTAACCAATTCGGGATCCCGGCAGTCTATTACATTGCTCCCCAGGATTGGGTCTGGAGTCCCCAGTCCCGGCTCAGCTACCAACTCAGCCGGCAAACCCGCTTGATCCTCTCTATTTTTCCGGAAGAGGCCCGATTCTACGAAGCTAAGGGGGCCAATGTGCGTTGGGTGGGCCACCCCTTTGTGGATACCCTAGCCCAAGGGCCAGATCGCCACCAGATCCGCCACCAGCTCGGGATCCCGGAAGCCAGTCCTTGGGTGCTGCTGCTGCCTGCCTCCCGGCGCCAGGAGGTGCAGGATGTGGCACCGGTGATTTTTGCCACGGCCCAACGGCTGCAAGCTGCCCGGCCCGGGATCCGCTTCAGCCTCGGCCTGGCTAACCCCCGCTTCGCCCAACCCCTCTCCCGCCTCGCCCGGCGCTATCGGCTGCATCTGGACTTGATCCCGGGATCCCCACAGCAGGTGATGCCGGGGGCAGATTTCATTCTTTCTAAGTCCGGCACTGTCAATTTGGAAGCGGCCATGTTCGGGATCCCGCAGTTGGTAGTGTATCGGGTGCATCCTTTCACCTATTGGGTGGGCAAGCACGTCCTGCGCCTGAGCATCCCGTTTATGTGTCCGGTGAATTTGGTGCAGATGCGTCCGATTGTGCCGGAGTTTTTGCAGGATGCCGCCCAGCCCCAGGTGATGGCGGACTTGGCCCTAGAGCTGCTCCAGGGGGGATCCCGGCGGCAACAGATGTTGGCGGATTACCAGAGCATGAAACAGGCCTTGGGATCCCCGGGGGTATTGCGGCGGGCGGCGGGGGCCATTTTGCAGTTGTTGGAGTTGTTATGAGCGGCTAGCGTGGTCGGCGATGGCAGCGGCCATCTCCTGGGTGCCCACATAGCTGCCTCCCTTGGCTAGGTCGTAGGTGACAAAGCGCCCTTCTGCGATTACCGTTTGCACCGCTTGTTCTAGGCGGCGGGCAGCGGCTGTTTCCCCCAGATAGTCCAACATCAGCACCCCTGACAGGATCAAGGCCGTGGGATTGACCCGATTTTGTCCCGTGTACTTGGGAGCGGAGCCGTGAATCGCTTCAAACACTGCCAAGCCATCGCCGATATTGGCCCCCGGTGCCACCCCCAAACCACCGATCATGCCGGCACATAAATCCGACACAATATCTCCATAGAGATTGGTCAGCACCAGGACATCGTAAAGTTCTGGTTTTTGCATCAGTTGCATGCACATATTGTCCACAATCCGGTCTTCAAACTCGATGTCACTGTATGCTTTGGCCACATCCCGGGCAATTTCCAGAAATAAACCATCGGTAAACTTCATGATATTGGCCTTGTGAACTGCTGTTACCTTTTTGCGGCCATTGGCACGGGCATATTCAAAAGCAAACTTGACAATACGGCGACTGCCAAACTCAGAAATGGGCTTGATCCCCAGGGCGGATTTTTCCCGGATGGTCTTGCCAGAGAGTTTGATCAAATAGTCCCGCAATTCATCCGCTTGGGGTGTTTCCCGGGCAAACTCAATTCCAGCATAGAGATCTTCAGTGTTTTCCCGCACAATGATCAGATCAATATCCTGAAAGGCACTTTTCACCCCGGGAATGGATTTGGCAGGCCGTAAATTGGCATAGAGATCCAATTCTTTGCGGATAGCCACATTCACAGAGCGAAACCCCGACCCCACCGGCGTGGTAATCGGCCCCTTGATGGCCACTTTGGTCTCGCGGATGCTGTCCAAAACCCCGGCAGGTAGGGGGGTGCCGTACTTTTCCATCACATCCACCCCGGCATCCTGGACAATCCACTCGATGCTGCCGCCGCCGGCTTGGATGGCCGCATCAATGGCAGTGCGGGCAGCTTGAGCCACTTCTGGGCCAATGCCATCCCCAGGAATCAGGGTCACACGATGGGTCACAGGAAACTCCTCAATGGCGGTCTTTGGGTTGCTGGGATAATCCCAATTAGAGCAAATTAGAGCAATTCTCGCACATCCACCACCGCCCCCTTGATAGCTGCCGCCGCCACCATGGCCGGACTCATCAATAGGGTGCGCCCGGAGGCCGACCCCTGCCGCCCCTTAAAGTTGCGATTCGACGAGGAAGCACTCAACTGCCGCCCCTGCAATTTGTCGGGGTTCATCGCCAAACACATGGAACAACCGGGATCCCGCCATTCAAAGCCGGCGGCCAAAAAGATCTCGTGCAGTCCTTCCGCTTCCGCCTGTTGCTTGACTTGCTCAGAGCCAGGTACCACAAAAGCCTTGACCCCAGGGGCCACCCGTCGCCCTTGGGCCACTTTGGCTGCCTCCCGCAAATCACTAAGGCGACCGTTGGTGCAACTGCCAATAAAACACACATCCACCTTGGTCCCCAACAGGGGCTGCCCCGGCCGCACATCCATATACTCATAGGCCTCTTGGGCCAAGGCCCGCTCGCTTTCCGGCAACTCTTCCAAAGTCGGCACCGGCGCATCCACAGGGATCCCTTGGCCGGGGGTAATGCCCCAGGTGACCGTGGGGGGAATCGCGGTTCCATCCATGACCACCACATCGTCATAGACCGCATCCGGGTCACTGCGCAGGCTTTCCCACCAGGCCAGCGCCTCCTGCCAGCGGGATCCCTGGGGGGCAAACTCCCGTCCTTGCAGGTAGGCGTAGGTGACGGCGTCGGGGTTGACATAGCCACAGCGGGCTCCCCCTTCGATGGCCATATTGCAGACGGTCATGCGTTCTTCCATGGTCATCTGGGCAAAGGTGCTGCCGGCAAATTCATAGGCATAGCCCACCCCCCCCTTGACGCCGAGGGTGCGAATGATGTGCAAAATCACATCCTTGGCGTAGACCCCAGTGCCCAAGGGGCCGTTGACCTCGATTTTGCGCACCTTCAGCTTATTGAGAGCCAAAGTCTGGGAAGCTAGCACATCCCGCACCTGACTGGTGCCAATGCCAAAGGCAATCGCCCCAAAAGCCCCGTGGGTGGAGGTATGGCTGTCGCCGCAGGCAATGGTCATCCCCGGCTGGGTCAACCCCTGTTCTGGGGCAATCACATGCACAATCCCCTGCCGCCCCGAACCGGCAGGGTAAAAACGGATGCCAAACTCCTGACAGTTGGCTTCCAGGGCTTGGATCATGGCTTCTGCCAGATCATCCTGGAAGGGGCGCTGGCGTCCATCCGTAGGAATAATGTGATCCACCGTCGCCACCGTCCGCTCCGGAAATGCCACCTTGAGCCCCCGCTGCCGCAGCATCGCAAACGCCTGGGGACTGGTCACCTCATGAATTAAATGCAGCCCGATAAAAAGCTGGGTCTGCCCAGAGGGCAAGATGCCAACGGTATGCTGCTGCCAAACTTTGTCGTAGAGGGTACCAGAACTCATAGGGGCCAAAGGATTTTGTCATCGGGGTCTACCATTCTATCCTGAAAACCTAGGCCACTTGCAGCCCCCAGGGATACAATAGGGATCCCCAATGGTTGCCCTTGTTGCTGACTATGCTGAGTGCTGCTTTGCGGGAACGCCTGGCGCAGCCCTTGCAGGTGGGATCCCTAAAGCTGAACAGCCGGGTATTTCAGGCGCCCTTGTCGGGGGTGACGGATTTGGTGTTTCGCCGTTTGGTGCGCCGTTTTGCCCCTGCTAGCCCGGTGTATACGGAGATGGTCAATGCCACGGGTCTGCACTACGGGCGGGAGCGGCCGCGGATTATGGAAGTCGATCCGGGAGAGACCCCGGTGGGGATCCAGTTGTTTGATTGTCGCCCGGATTTTTTGGCGGAGGCGGCCCGTATGGCCGTTGAGGAAGGGGCAGACCTGGTTGATATCAATATGGGTTGTCCGGTCAATAAGATCACCAAAAACGGGGGGGGATCTTCCCTGCTGCGGGATCCGGAAACGGCGGTGCGGATTGTCAAGGCGGTGGTGGCAGCCAGTGCCAAACCCGTGACCGTCAAGACCCGCTTGGGCTGGAATGACAGCGAGATCAATATCCTTGATTTTGCCCTGCGGCTGCAGGATGCCGGGGCGCAACTGCTGACCCTGCATGCCCGTACCCGTGCCCAAGGGTTTGATGGCCCGGCCCGTTGGGAATGGATTGCTAAAGTCAAAGAAAAACTGTCCATCCCCGTGATTGCCAATGGGGATATTTTTTCGGTGGAGGCGGCCATTCGCTGTCTGGAGCAAACCGGAGCCGATGGGGTGATGTGTTCCCGGGGCACCATGGGCAACCCCTTTCTAGTGGGGGAAATTGACTATGCCCTCAAAACCGGGGAAGTCCTGCCCCCCCCCTCGGTGCGCACCCGCCTCCAGGTGGCCATGGAGCATCTGCGGGGCCTGTGGGAGTACAAAGGGCAGGCGGGTGTCCGCCAAGCCCGTAAACACCTGACCTGGTACCTGAAAGGGATCCCCCATGCGGCTCAGTTTCGCGCCCGCTTGGCCCAAATAGAATCGGTGGCGGAGGGGGAGGCCTGGCTTCAGCAAGCAATCCTGGCGGCTGAGGCAGATTCCTGTCAGCAAAACGGGGTGAAAACGGTAGGATAGAAGCACCTGACTGGTCGGGGCCGCTATGACCACTGTGGATGTTGCCATCGTTGGGGCCGGGGTTGCCGGATTGACCTGTGCCCGACAGTTGCAGCGGCGAGGATTACAGGTGCTGGTGCTGGAAAAATCAAAGGGGGTGGGGGGGCGGGTGGCCACCCGCCGGGTGGGAGAGGCAGCTATCCCTGTTGACCACGGCTGCCAGTACCTCACCGCCGATACCGATGGCTTCCACCGCCTGCTCAAAGACTACTTGGCCCAAGGGATCCTGGTGGAATGGACCCGCACCCTCTATACCCTGGATGCCAATGGCTTGCACCCCGACCCCCTCGATGACCACCGCCCCCGCTATATCTGCCCCCAAGGCATGTCCGGCTTCGCCAAAGCCCTCGCCCAAGGGATCCCGATGCAGTTGGAAGTGCGCATCCAGGGCATCGAACCGGGATCCCGTTGGCGGCTGTGGAGTGAGGGGGGGGAGTGGTTTGCCCGGGCTGTGGTTTTGGCTTTGCCGGCGCCGCAGATTTTGCCGCTGCTGCAGCCCTGGATTGGGGAGTATCCCAACTTTGCTAGCCTGCTGGAATCGGCCAGTTATAGCTCCTGTCTGAGTGTTTTAGCGGGCTATGGCCCCCAGCCCCTGCCGGTTTGGCGCGGGATCAAATGTTTCGGGGATCCGGAGTTGGCTTGGATTGCCCTGGACAGCAGTAAGCGCTCCGCCCCAAGTGCTCCGGTGGTGGTGGTGCAGTCGACAGCCGATTTGGCGGCCCAGTATGGGGACGCCGACCCAACCACCCTAGAGCAGGTGGGACGCCAGCTCCTGACCAAAGTGGGGCAGCGGTTGCAGCCCTGGTTGGGATCCCCCCAGTGGTTGCAGGTGCATCGCTGGCGCTATGCCTTTGCCCAGGAGACTGTTGGGGTGACCAGTTTGGCGACAGCTATGCCTCTGCCCTTAGTCTGTGCCGGAGATTGGTGTGCTGGGTCGCGGGTGGAGGGGGCTTGGCTTTCCGGGCAGGAGGCGGCGGAGCAAGTGCTGCAGTTACTGATGCAGCGGGCCAAGTTGGTTTGAGAGAGTGGTAGACTGAGTTTTCTAGGGTATTGGGGAGCACTTCATGGCTCAGATGTACTATGATGCCGATGCCAATTTGGATTTATTGGCGGGCAAGACGGTGGCAGTGATTGGGTATGGCAGCCAGGGCCATGCCCATGCCCTCAACCTGCGGGACAGCGGTATCAACGTGGTGGTGGGTTTGTACAGCGGCAGTCCCTCCTGGGCCAAGGCGGAAGCGGATGGACTACTGGTCAAGACGGTGGCTGATGCCGCTGCCCTGGCGGACTGGATTATGATTTTGCTCCCCGATGAGGTGCAAAAAGCCCTGTTTACTGAAGCCATTGCCCCTAGCCTGCAACCGGGGAAGGTGTTGATGTTTGCCCATGGGTTTAACATTCACTTTGCCCAGATTGTGCCACCCCCGGATGTGGATGTGATCATGGTTGCCCCCAAGGGGCCGGGGCATTTGGTCCGTCGCACCTACCTGCAGGGGGAAGGGGTGCCCTGTTTGTTTGCGGTGCACCAGGACGCCTCCGGTCAAGCCCGGGAGCGGGCCATGGCCTATGCCAAGGGGATCGGCGGCACCCGCGCCGGCATTCTTGAGACCACCTTCCGGGAAGAAACGGAAACCGATCTTTTCGGCGAGCAGGTGGTGCTCTGCGGTGGGCTGACAGCGTTGATTAAGGCCGGTTTTGAAACCTTGGTGGAAGCGGGCTACCAACCGGAATTGGCCTATTTTGAGTGTTTGCACGAGGTGAAGCTGATTGTGGATTTGATTGTGGAGGGGGGCTTGGCGAAGATGCGTCACAGCATCTCCAACACGGCTGAATATGGGGATTACACCCGTGGCCCCCGCATCATCAACGAGGCCACCCGGGCGGAAATGCGCCAAATCCTCAAGGAAATCCAAACGGGTCAATTTGCCCGGGAGTTTGTCCTGGAAAACCAGGCGGGTAAGCCGGGCTTTACTGCCATGCGGCGGCGGGAAGCGGAGCACCCCATCGAAAAGGTGGGACGGGAATTACGGGCCATGTTTAGTTGGTTGCGGAAAAACTAGCCCCTATGGCCGATCCCCAAGTCAAAGCCCTGGCCCAAATCCTGGCCCCCTACCGTAGCCTGCGGCTGTGGATCTATGGGGTGGCAGGGACGTCCGGGGTGATCGGTGGCCTGATCTTTTTGCTGCAAGCTCTGGCGGGGCGACACCTAGCCACAACCCTACCTAACCTGGCCCTACAAGTGGGGATTGTCAGCCTCTGCGCTTGGCTCTGGCGCTGGGAAAAGCAACGGCAAGCCCGCCAGGAAGAACGCATCGCCCAAAAATTAGCCCAAAAACGGGCTCGCCAATCCTAAAGATCCCGGCTACAAGGGGAATTATGCCCCTGGGAAAAGTCCACGACCGTATTACCCTCTGCACCCTGCCTTTGGTGACCCTGCTGGCGGGGCTGGTGGGGGGGGCTGCCATGGCCTTGGCGGTGGGGGGGGGATATTTGTTTGCTGGGTTGATGTTTGCCGGCGACTTAGACACCTATTCCCGGCAGTACCGGCGTTGGTTGTGGCTCCGCTGGATCTGGATCCCTTACCAGAAGCTGTGTCGCCATCGTTCCTTTTGGTCCCACGGCCCCATCGTCGGTACCCTGGGCCGACTGCTCTATCTGGGGATCTGGCTGCTGGGGATCCCGGGGTTGGTGTGGGGGGTGGGGTATTGGTGGGGGTGGTGGGGGATCCCGGGGCAGGGGTGGTGGGATTGGTTGGTGGCGCAGCGTTGGCATGGGGTGGGGATTGGGTTGGGGTTGGAGTTGGGGTCCTTAAGCCATAGTTTGAGTGACCAGCTGGGCTCGGCGTGGAAGGGTTGGCGGAAGGGACGGCAGCGTTTTTGAGTTGTTGGGATGGCGTACACTAAGGGCAGCTTGGGAAGCACCATGATTCGAGAAGAGACCATCAGCCGCAGTGAGCTGCATGAGTTGATCCGCACCCAACTGCGGGCTTTGCTGGAGCAGAACAACCTGGAGGGGGCTAAGGCCCTGTTGAAGCCGATTCAGGCACCGGACATTGCCGAGGCCATTGAGGATCTGCCGGAAGCGATGCAGGCGATTGCTTTTCGCTTGCTTTCCAAAGACGAAGCCATTGAGGTCTATGAGCATTTGGATACTTCCGTCCAGCAGGCTTTGATCGAGGATTTCAAGCGCCAGGATGTGCTGGACATTGTGGATAAGATGTCCCCGGATGATCGGGCGCGGTTGTTTGAGGAATTGCCGGCCAAGGTGGTGACGCGCCTGTTAGATCAGCTCAGCCCCGAGGAGCGCCAAGCCACTGCTGATTTGCTGGGTTATCGGCCTAACACCGCCGGGCGCTTGATGACCCCGGAGTACATTGCCCTCAAAGAGCACTGGACCATTGCCGAGGCCTTGGATTTCATTCGTTCCCGGGCCAAGGTCAGCGAAACCATCTACTACCTCTATGTCACCGATGCCCAGCGGCGCTTGGTGGGGACGCTGTCACTGCGGGATCTGGTGGTGGCCCAGCCCCATCAGACCATTGCCGAAGTCATGACCCGAGATGTGGTTTATGTGCAAACTGACACTGACCAAGAAGAGGCGGCCCGGGTGATTCAGCGTTATGACTTTTTGGCGGTGCCGGTGGTGGACCGGGAAAAACGCTTGGTCGGTATCCTGACGGTGGATGATGCCCTCGACATTGTCGAAGAAGAAACCACCGAAGATATTTACACCCTTGGGGGTGTCCAGGCGGATGGGGATAACTATTTTCAGTTGAATCTGTTAAGTGCTGCCCGCAAGCGGGTGGTGTGGCTGGTGGTGCTGTTGTTTACCAATACCTTCACCAGCACGATCATTGCCGCCCAAGAAGAAGTCTTGGCCCAGGTGGTGGCTTTGGCAGCTTTTATTCCCCTTTTGATTGATACCGGCGGCAATGTGGGGGCCCAATCTTCCACGGTGGTGATCCGCGGTCTCAGTACCGATGAAATCAGCACCCGCCAGTCCCTCTGGGTGATCGGCCGTGAAGCCCTCGCCGGGATCCTGCTGGGGACTATGCTAGGGGCGATTACCTTTGTCTGGGCAGTGATCCTGCATGGTAACTTGGGGGTGGCGGCGGTGGTCGCCCTCAGTTTACTGACCATTGCCTGTATTGCTTCGGTGACAGGGGCGGCTCTGCCCTTTTTATTTAAGCTATTCAAGCTGGATCCGGCCTTGATGTCCGCTCCCTTCATTACCACGGTGGTGGATGTGTTGGGGGTCTTGATCTATTTCCTGGTGGCGAGGGTGGTGCTACAAATCTAGCCCCCTGTCTATTGTGATCTTTATCACCCCATTCGGTCAGAATGTATCCTAGTTGTCTCGACTGTCAGCAGAGGGACTGACTAAAATGTCACACATCCCTGCTCTGGGGGCGACATGGTGGTCTGGATGGACGTCGATCCCAAGATGGCTGATCGATGGATGGCAGGGGGGTCGCCGTCGTTGCCGGGGGATGCCACGGTTCAGGATTTGATTCTCTACGAGGAGAGCCTGGAAGCAGACGAATTGGGAAGTTCGCTGTTGGCGTTGTTCAAGCACAAGCCCCTGTTGCCGGGGGTTTTGATCACCGAGGGGGGAGCCTATGTGGGCATGATCCCGCGCCAGCGTTTCTATGAATACATCACTAGCTTCCCCTGCAGCATGGATGTTTTTTCCCGCTGTAGCGTGGGGGCAATGCTGGAGTTTTTTCAGCAGGATATTCTCTGTATTCCCGGCAAGACGCCTATCCTGACGGCTTCCCAACTGTCCCTGCAACGACCCTCCCAGCGCATCTATGAGCCGATTGTGGTGGAGGTGGACAATGACAGGGGCCCCTGTGCCCAACTGTTGGATGTGCATCAGCTCTTGCTAGCCCAAAGCACAATCCACGAAAGGCTAGCCCGGGAGCTGCAAGCAGCCCAAGACCATCTTCACTATCTCAATCAAGACCTGGAAACCCGGGTGGCCCAGCGCACTCACCAACTCCAGCTGGCCAATGAACAGCTGCGCCAAGAGATTCAGCACCGCCAAGAACTCCAGGAAAAACTCCACCAACTGGCCTATTTCGATCCCCTCACCCACCTGCCCAATCAAGCTCTGCTCAGGGAATGGCTGGCGGACTGCTTAGAACGCCACCGCGGTCAGCCCACCTGCTGCGCCCTGCTCGTCCTCGATTGCGACCACTTCCGCATGGTAAATGAATCCCTCGGTCATGCCCTCGGGGATAGTTTGCTGCTGGCCATCAGCCAACGGCTGCAAAGCCACCTCAGCCCCCAAGAACTCCTCTGCCGGGTCGGAGAGGATGAATTCGTCGTTGTCTGTGACCAAGTTCGGGATCCCCAAACGGTTCTGGACTTGGCCAAGCGGCTGCAAACCATCTGGGAACTGCCCTTCCGACTGGGATCCCAGGAGGTGTTTATGTCGGCCAGTATGGGGATTGTCTTGAGTTGGGGGTATGAGCGGGTGGCGGACATGCTGCGGGATGCGGATACGGCGATGTATGCAGCTAAAAGCCAGAGGCGGGGTTCGATTCAGGTGTTTGAGGGGGAAATGTATGCCCGGGCCAAGGCGCGTCTGCAGATGGAAACGGATCTGCGCCGGGGGTTGGATCGGGGGGAGTTTCGGGTTTTTTATCAGCCCATTATCGATCTGCGCACCAAGCAGATCGCCGGCTTTGAGGCGTTAGTCCGCTGGCAACACCCGCAACGGGGGCTGCTGCCTCCCGGGGAGTTTATCGGTGCTGCCGAAGATAACGGCCTGATTGTGCCCCTAGGCTACTGGGTTTTGCAGGAAGCCAGCCGCCAGTGGCAGCAATGGCGCCAAGATTTCGGGATCCCCTTGCGCATGAGTATCAACCTATCGGTGTCGCAACTGTTGCAGGCTGATTGGCTCCAGCACATCAAGCAGATCCTAGCCGGGATCCCGAGGCAGGATTTGGTGTTTGAGATTACGGAGAGTATTTTTCTGGAGCATTCCCAGGGATTGTTTGATTTGATCCAGGCTTTGGATGCGTTTGAGGTGCAGTTATGTTTGGATGATTTTGGGACGGGGTATTCCTGTTTGAGTTATTTGAAGCGGCTGCCGATTGGCAATTTGAAGATTGACCGTTCCTTTGTGGTGGATATGCTGGCTAATCCCCACAGTGCCGGGATTGTGCAGGCGCTGATCCATTTGGGGGAGACCTTGGGGATGACGGTGACGGCGGAAGGAATTGAGTCCGCTGAGCAGGCGGTGGCTTTGCAGCAGATGGGCTGCGATTATGGGCAGGGGTATTTCTTTGCTTGTCCTCTGTCTGGGGCAGCAGCGGAAGCTCTGCTAGCGGCCCAAACTCGTTGGCAGTACTGATTGGCAGTACTGGCAAGTGCTTATTCCCCTAAGATAAACAGAGAAAAATTACAAATGTTGCCAAGTACATTAAAATAAAAATAAATAAACACATTGTTGACAGTCTTTATGGTAGAAAGGCTGGCTACAGTCAGTTTAGCCTATTTGACAAGGCTTTGCAGCAAAGTCCCAATTTGCTCCCAATTTGCGTTATTTGCGTTGCCACCCTCGCTGCCCCACGAGCACTGCATGCTTGTGGAGAAAGTTCAGGTTCATCTTTGTCTATGACTTGCTGTGCAACCTGAATGTCATCAATACCTGCGGCCGCCTTTATCTTGAACAAAATCATTGATACTGATGGTGTGATCTCGGTCTGGCAGAGACATTGTCGGCTAAAGTCATGACTTTCCTAGCAGTTTGGTTAAACTTTCTTGACATCATCACCCGCATCTGTCGACTGTGGCGGGTTGTTAGATGATGCATTGGGCTAGATTCTCAAGGGGAGCAAACTATAAGTCTATAACTCTGCATGCTGAACCCAACGGAGATTGTAGTGTAATTAACGATTGAGCCAGAACGGAGCCCTGTTACCAAACTTATTGTTATCCCTCTTATCTGCAGTTCCCCCATGACCGCAAACTTGCATCCGACAAGGGTTTGGGGTTTGGAGGGCCTTCAGACCAGCTCTCTGCCCCCAGGGATCCCGGACAATCTGGAAAGATGCCAAAGTCTGGCAGGATATTTTGGCATTTCCCCTACGCTAGTCCTGAACCGTAGGAGGGAAACCTATGACTACCCGGATTGCCATCAATGGCTTCGGTCGGATTGGCCGGGCGTTTATGCGCGCTCTCATTGCTGATCCCATTGATGTGGAAGTGGTCGCTATTAATGACCTCACAGAGCCTGATAATTTAGCTTATTTGTTGGAGTTTGATTCCGCCTACGGCCCCCTGAAGGCACCGGTCAGCCTGGAAAACGGCACAACCATTGTGGCGGGATCCCATCGCATGCAGGTTTTGTCGGAGCGGGATCCGGCTAAGTTGCCCTGGAAGGAGATGGGGGTGAGCGTTGTGGTTGAATCGACGGGGTTTTTCACCAGCCGGGATGGAGCGGCTAAGCATTTGGAAGCGGGGGCCAAAAAGGTGATTATCTCGGCGCCGGCGAAAAAACCGGATGTGATGATCGTCATGGGGGTAAATCACCATCTCTATGACCCGGCCATTCACCATGTCATCTCCAATGCTTCCTGTACAACCAATTGCCTAGCCCCTGTGGCCAAAGTCATCCTGGATCAGTTTGGCATTGAGACGGGCTTCCTCACCACTTGCCATGCCATGACCAATACTCAGGCAATTGTGGACCGCCCGGATCCCAAGGACTGGAAGCGGGGGCGGGCAGCATCGGTGTCGATTGTGCCTTCTACAACGGGGGCAGCAACGGCGGTCGCTGGGGTGTTGCCGCAACTGACCGGGAAGATGGACGGGCTGGCGCTGCGGGTGCCAACCCTGGTGGGATCCATTGTGGATTTTGTGGTGCGCACGGAACAACCAGTCACCATCGAAGCCCTTAACAATGCCTTTGTGGCCGCCGCCAACGGCCCCATGCAGGGGATCCTGGGAATCGCCCGGCGGGGGATGGTGTCGGCAGATATTATTGGCAATCCCCTCTCTTCAATCGTGGATACGAAAAGCACCATGATCCTGGGGGATAAAACCGCTAAAATCCTCTCCTGGTATGACAATGAGTACGGCTATTCCTGCCGGCTCAAGGATCTAATCGCGTTGATCCTAGAAAAAGGCCTCTAAGCTAGGCTAAGTAGCAAAGGTCGTAGCAACAGGGATGGAGTGGATCGCAGGATTGGTGGCGCTGGTGGCTTCCCTGGGCGGGGGGGTGGGCTATCTGGTGGATCAAGCCGCCCAAAACTTCCTGCGCTCCCAACTCGACCAAGTGGAAGTCCTGGAGGTACGGGTGGAATCCCAACCCAACTACCGCCTCCTAGAGGGCAACATTGACCGCATCCTCGTTGCCGGCCGCGGCCTAGAACGGGATCCCTTCCCCCGCATCGCCCTGCTCGAGGTGGAAACCGACCCCATCCGCTTCGACCCGGGATCCCTCAACGGGGGCAGAGTAGCCCTGTCCCAACCGTTGCAGGCAGCCCTGAGAATCCAAGTGACCAAAGAGGATCTCAATGCCGCCCTGCAAGCCCCCCAACTGCTCAAACAATTCCAAAACATCAAAGCCGACATTCCTCTGCTGGGATCCCCCGATGGACAGCCCCAACGCATTAATCTCCGGGATCCCCAGATTCAGTTTTTGCCGGAGCAGCGGATTCAGTTGTCGGCGCAGTTGGAGCAGATTTTGCCTGGGGGGGTGGCGCCGAGTGTGGAGGTGGTGTTTACTGCCGGGGTAGCGATTGACCAGGGCAAGACGGTGCGGTTGGTGCAGCCGCAGTTCACCATTGGTTCGGTGCCGGTGCCCAGTGAAATTACCAATGCTTTTTTGGGGGGGTTGAATGAGGTTTTTGACCTGGAGACTTTGGAGGAAGATGGAATTGTGGTGAGGATTCTGCGCTTTTCTTTGACTCCAGAAACGGTGGATTTGGTGGGGTTTGTGCGGGTGGAAAGCTTGTGAGGGATCCGCAGCTTTGGCACAATGGCTAGGGTAATGGGTGAGGAAGGGGTATGAAGAGGTTGTGGCTACCTGTGGCGGGGGCGATGCTGGTGGGCTGCAGCAGTGGTAGCGGCCTAGCCCCACTGCCAACGACCCCCACGGTGACGGTGATCAATCCCCCTGCCTCGGTGCGCTTGGGACAGACGGCTGTGTTTAATGCCCAACTGTTCACCCCCAGGGGGGCACGGGGGACAAATTATCTGGAAATCCAGGTGATCAATCCCAGTGGCGTCCTCAGCAACCGCATCACCCTCAATGTCACCCAGGTGCCCGGCTGTGCGGCGGGAGCTACCCAGTGTACGGCTCCCATCAGCTTTGGGCCGGCGGCTTTGCCCTTGGGGGTTTGGAATGTCACCGTAACGGTGTTTGACCAGTTTAACCAGCCGGGGGGTCGTCAAGTTGCTATTTCCGTTGTCCCTTAGTCTATGCCCTTGCCACCGCTGATTTTGGCCTCCCAATCCCCGGCCCGCCGCCAACTCCTCAGCCAAGCCGGGATCCCCCATACGGCGGAGCCAAGTTATTTCGATGAGGATTCGATTCAGGATCCCAATCCCCGCAGTTTGGTGCAGACGCTGGCGCTGAAAAAGGCGGAGATCATTGCTGCCCGCCACCCGGAGCCGGCCATCATTGTGGGGGCAGATTCGGTGCTGTGGTTGCAGGGGGAAATCCTGGGCAAACCGGAAACTCCCGCCATTGCCCTGGCCCGGCTGAAGCAGATGCGGGGGCAGGTGGGGGAGCTCTATACGGGGATGGCGCTGATCCAGACGGTGCCGCGGCGGCAGTTGGTGCACTATGCCATGACGCGGGTGTTTTTTGCTCGCCCCAGTGAGGCGGAGCTGCAGGCCTATGTGGCCACCCGGGAGCCGCTCCAGTGTGCGGGTTGTTTTGCCTTGGATGGGTTGGGGAGTTTTTTTGTGGAAGGGATCGATGGCTGCCATAGCAATGTTATTGGTTTGAGTCTGCCGCTGCTGCGGCGAATGTTTCTGGAGTGGGGCTACGACATTACTGAGTATTGGGGGTGAGGGCAGGCTAAGATTGGTGCTGTGCAATACGCTGGCTACTGAGTCGCCGATGAAGAAGGGGTTGGGTTGGAATCGTGTCACCAGTGGCCTGGCTGCACTCGGCTTTGCTGTTGCGATTACTGTCGCCGGTGGCTTCTGGTTTGCCCTGGCCATCGCCGCTATTATCTTTTTCGGGGAACGGGAGTTTTTTCAGCTGGCCAGCAGCCGGGGATCTTTGCCGGCGGTGCGTTGGACTTTGGTGCTGAGTTTGCTGCTGGTGGGGGTGCAGTTTTGGCGCCCGGAGTGGACGACGGCAGCCTTTATTACTTTGGGATCTTTAGTGTGTTTTCAGGGTTTGCTGAAGGCGGAGGCGGCAACGATCACCGATATGGCGACGGGGTTGCTGGGGTTATTTTATTGTGGTTATTTGCCGAGTTTTTGGATTGCGGTGCGGGCCCGCCCGGATGGGTTGGGGGTGACGTTGCTGGCCTATGGCTGCATTATTGCTGGGGATGTGGGGGCCTATGTGATGGGGAAGGCTGTGGGCAAAACGCCCCTGTCAGCCCTCAGTCCCCACAAGACTTTGGAAGGAACCCTGTTTGGGATTTTGGCCAGTGCGGGGGTGAGTCTGGCCGGAACCTATCTGTTCGCTTGGGACTGGCCCTGGGCGGTGGGGCTAGGGATTTTGATCGGGGTGGTGGGATGCCTGGGGGACCTGACGGAATCCCTGATGAAACGGGATGCCGGGGTTAAGGACGCGGGATCTTTGTTGCCGGGCCATGGGGGGATCCTGGATCGGGGGGATAGTTATGTGTTTACGGCGCCGCTGGTGTATTTTTATCTGCAAACCTGGAGCTAGGGTTGGGCTTCGGCAAAGGTTTCAAAGCCGAGGGTAGGGTGAAGAACGGCAATCCCAGCCAGATCAAAGCCACCAGAACCGGTGTTGGCGGTGGGCCAAGGGTCGTAGATGGGATGACCGAGGCTGTCGGTAAAATCCCCTGTGCCAGGAATGTCCACCAGCCGCACAAAGCGAATCGCCTCTAAATTAACGGTGCCGGCCAACACTTGGGGATGATCTTTAAGCTCTTCTAGGTCAAAAGGAGTACCCCAGGATTGCCCCTCCCAAAGCCCCTCAGGGTTGCGATAGAGGTTGTTGGTGTGTTTGCCGGCAAGGTTGTAAATGGCAGTGGGATCAAGGGGATCCCCGGGGCCAACGGGGTGGGGGTGCCAAAACTGGCTGGGGAAGCGGATAAAGTGGAGGCCATCACTGGATACCTCCACGTAGGCCAGTTCGGCAAAGATGCCGTTTTGTTTCAGAAAGCCGTTTTCAAAGACGGCAAAGTCGGGGCCAGAGCCGTTGCGGATGCCACTGGCAAACTCAAGGGTTATTTCTCCCGGCGGCACTCCCTGGCGCAACTGGGCCCGGTCCAGGTCTCCTAGGGAAACAATGTCGGTGGGATCGCCGCTGATGGGGCCAAGGGCATTGGGGGCATGGCTCCAAGGGCGCCTCACCCCCGGGGCCGGACGATAGCTGACAACGCCGGTGGCCCAGTGCTGGATGGGCGGCGGGATCGGCTCACCATTGGCAGCAATGGTCACCCCGACAATGCCATCATCCACTGCCCCACTCTGGCCAGCGGCCTGGCTGAAACGACCTAAATTGGCAATCGGTGGCAATTCCAAAGCCTGATGGTAACTGGGTCGCGTCCCCCAAAATACTCCCAGTGCCACCAGCACCCCCACCGCCACATAGACCCACCAGCGACGTGTCATAGCACTCCCGCATTCAGCTTTGCTATTCTACCCCGGGGATCCCGTTGGGATGGTCAGCTGAGCCGGATACCGAGAACCCGTGGCACAAACCAAGGTGATGATCGGCAAATCCATCCACTCAGGCAGCAGGGATCCCTGGCCATCGTTGACGGGGTAGGCGGGGAAGGCACTGGCACTAAGACTGAGGCGAAGGCGCCATCCCTGGGCTAGTTGGACGGCAATTGGGGAGAGGGTGAGGGTCTGGGGGGCTTGGCTGAAGCGACCGTAGCCCTGGCTGAGGGGCAGCACCCGTCCTTGGGGATCCACCTGGCTAAGGGTAACACTCAGATCAAAACTGGGCTGATCCGCCCGCACCCACAACAGCACACTCGGGCATCCCACCAGCAAGCGTGGTTCTGGCAGGGGTTCAGTTTCATAGGTCAGCACATCCCCCCGGCAATCTAGGGCCGAGCGATCCGTAGCGGGAGCCACACTGGGCACCGGTCGCCACGGATCATGCACCCACACATCTTCTGCCTCCGCCCCCGGCTGCAGGCTCAGGGATCCCCCCTGAATGGCAGCTAGTCCCTGACTCTGCAAATAGAACACCTGCCCTTCCCCCTCAGGCCAACTGGGGAAATCCTGCCAACTTTGGGATCCCAGCACAAACAAATGCACAGGCTGCTGGTAGGGCCAGGGTTTGCCCTTGAGGATATGGTCAAACCAGCGGATCTGAATCTCATCGATGGGGCTGACCGCCTGGGGGCCATAGTCCACCTGTCCCAGCCGCCGCCCCCAGGGCAAATGCCCCCACGGCCCCACCCACAACTGCTGCACCGCCTCCGTATGCTGCCCCATCCAGCGAAATAAATCCAGCGTCCCCCGCACATAGGGATCCCCCCAACCGCCAATGTGCAACATGGGCAAATCCACCCCCGTCAAATCCGGCCGCAGCCCCTGCCAATAGGGATCCCCGTCCCCATGGGCCAACCACCGGTGCAGAAAACTTTCTGGATCCAGTTCCAGAGCCAGCTGGGGCTGTTCAAAAGGGGGTTGTTGGGCCAAAGCCCGCAACTGCCGGTAGCGCTGCCGCTCCCCCCTGCGGCGGGCCGTTTCGGCACTGAGTTGCAGCGCCCAGGTGAGATTGTTTTCCAGACACAATGCCCCCCCCTCATAGGCCCACTGACTGTAGGGATCCCGGACACACATGGCTGGGCAGAGGGTTTTTAGGGCAGGGGGGCGGCGGCTGGCGGCATAGAGCTGGGTCATCCCCTGGTAAGAAAAACCATACATCCCCACCTCGCCGGTGCTGCCCGGCAATTGGGCGCACCAATTCACCGTCTCCCAGCCATCCTGGGCCTCATGTTCAAAAAGACGAAACTCCCCTTCCGAACTGCCCCGCCCCCGCACATCTTGAATCACCACCATATAGCCCTGGCGGGCGTACCACGTGGGATGGGCATAGACCACCGTGGACGCAATTTTGCGCCCATAGGGTTGGCGCATCAGCAACACCGGATAATCCCCCCCCCCCTCGGGACGGTACACATCCGCATCCAAACGCACCCCATCTGAGGTGATCAGTGACAGGGTTTCCGGGATCATAGATTTCCAACACCAGCCAAGGCAATGCCACAATAACAATACTGCCACCAGATACAAACCTATGTTGGGATCCCAAATTCGTCAGACCTTCCTGGAGTTTTATCAGCAACGGGGGCACGTGATTTTGCCGAGTGCCTCATTAATTCCCGAGGATCCCACGGTTTTGCTGACCATTGCCGGGATGTTGCCCTTCAAACCGATTTTCCTGGGCCAGCGCCCCGCCCCCGCCCCCCGGGCCACCACCGCGCAAAAGTGTATTCGCACTAACGATATTGAAAACGTCGGCCGCACTGCTCGCCACCACACCTTCTTTGAAATGCTGGGTAACTTTAGCTTTGGGGATTATTTCAAAGCCGAAGCCATTGCCTGGGCCTGGGAATTGGTGACGGAGGTTTACGGTCTGCCTGGGGATCGGCTGGTGGTGAGTGTGTTTCGGGAAGATGACGATGCCTTCCAACTCTGGCACGACCTAGTCGGGATCCCGGCCCACCGCATTTGTCGCATGGGGGAGGCAGATAACTTTTGGGCTGCCGGGCCAACGGGGCCCTGTGGTCCTTGCTCGGAAATCTACTACGACTTCAAACCAGAACAAGGAGATAGCCACATTGATTTGGAAGACGACAGCCGCTTCCTGGAAATCTACAACCTGGTGTTTATGGAAATGAACCGGGACAGCCAAGGGGTGCTGACGCCCCTAGCCAAACAAAACATAGATACTGGCCTGGGTTTAGAGCGGCTGGCTCAAGTGCTGCAAAAAGTCCCCAACAACTACGAGACAGATTTAATTTTTCCCATTATTGAGCGCACCGCCGCCCTTGCCGGGGTGGACTATCGCCGCCTCGAGCCGGAAAAACAAGTCTCTCTCAAGGTGATCGGCGACCATGTGCGGGCCGGCATGCATTTGATCAGTGATGGGGTGATCCCCTCCAATGTGGGGCGGGGCTATGTGCTGCGGCGTTTGTTGCGGCGGGTGATTTACCACGGGCAATTGCTGGGGATCGGCGAACCCTTTTTGACGGAGGTGGTCGAGGTTGCCATCCAACTGAGTGAGCAGGCCTATCCCCAGGTGCGCAGCAAGGCCGACACCATCAAACTGGAAATGGATCGGGAAGAACACCAATTTCTGAAAACCCTGGAGCGGGGGCGCAAGCTCTTCAGCGAAGTGGCCCTGCCAGGGCAAACTGTCTTCAGCGGCAAAGAAGCCTTCAAATTGCAAGATACCTACGGATTTCCCCTGGAATTGACCCAGGAAATGGCTGCCCAAGCGGGCATGACCGTGGATCTGCAGGCCTTCGAGCAGGAAATGGAACAACAGCGGCAGCGCTCCCGGGAAGCCCAAACCACCATCGATGTCACCGACCAGGGATCTTTGCATGAGCTGGCTTTGCAGGTGGGGATGACGGAGTTTTGGGGTTACGACCACCTACAAACCACGGCGGAGGTAGTGGCGCTGTGGCGGCAGGGGGAAAGGGTGGAACGGGTTCAAGCTGGGGATGGGGTGCAGGTGGTGTTGAATCGGACGCCATTCTATGGGGAGTCCGGTGGGCAGGTGGGGGATCGGGGCTACCTGCTGGGGCCAGAAACCGTGGTGCGCATTGAGGATGTGCAGAAGGAATCCGGTTTGTTTGTGCACCTAGGGCGGGTGGAGCGGGGGTCTTTGGGGGTAGGAGACACAGTCACAGCCCAAGTGGATCAAGCCTGTCGGCGGCGGGCCAAAGCTAACCACACGGCCACCCATCTTTTGCAGGCGGCCCTGAAGCAGATTGTTGACCCCAATATCTCCCAGGCGGGGTCTTTGGTGGCTTTTGACCGCTTGCGCTTTGATTTTTATTGTTCCCGCCCCGTTAGCCCCGAGGAATTGCAGCAAATTGAGCAGACCATCAACGGTTGGATTTTTGAAGCCCACGGTACCCAGGTGCTGGAATTACCCCTGGCCGAGGCCAAGGCCCGCGGTGCGGTGGCGATGTTCGGGGAAAAGTACGGGGAAGTGGTGCGGGTGGTGGATGTGCCGGGGGTTTCCATGGAGCTGTGTGGCGGCACCCACGTCAGCAATACCGCTGAAATTGGTCTATTCAAGATCGTCTCGGAAACGGGCATCGCCGCCGGTATTCGCCGCATCGAAGCGGTAGCCGGGCCGGCAGCCCTAGATTACTTCAATGAGCGGGAAGCAGTAGTGCGGGAATTGGCCGCCCAGTTCAAGGTCAAACCCCAGGAGTTGCCGGAGCGGATCCGCAGCCTGCAAGCGGAACTCAAGGCTGCCCAAAAGCAGGTGCAAGAGCTGAGCCAAAAGCTGGCCCTCAGCCAAGCCATCCAACTCCTGACCCAGGCAGAACCCCTGGGGGATATGCGGGTTTTGATCGGGGACCTGGGCAGCAGCGATGCCGACAGCCTTAAAACCGCCGCCGAATATCTGCTCAGCAAGCTAGGAGCTGGGGTCGTCATCCTGGGATCAGCTCCCGCCGAGGATAAAGTGGCTTTGGTAGCTGCCCTCAGCCCAGAAGCCCAAAAGGCAGGCTTGCACGCCGGCAAACTGATCGGCGAGATTGCCAAACTCACCGGCGGCGGCGGCGGCGGTCGCCCCAACCTAGCCCAAGCCGGCGGTCGCGATCCCCAAAAGTTGCCCGAGGCTTTGGCTGCCGCTCGCCGGAAAGTCCAAGAACTTTTGGGTAGCTGATGAACCCCTGGTTGCTGGCTTTGCTACTGAATGGCAGCCTGGGGGTGCTGGCCTGGTTCAGTCCTCAGCAGGCTCTAACCAAGGCTGGTATCATCCATGCGGCTATTTTGGGCATCCTGGTCTGGGGGGGCTTGGGCTGGCGGGGCTATCTAATAGTTGCCAGCTATTTCCTGGTGGGCACAGCCGTCACCCGTCTGGGCCAATCCATTAAAGAAGCCAAAGGGATCGCCGAAAAACGCGGGGGATCCCGGGGGCCAGAGAATGTCTGGGGGTCGGCATTGACGGGGGCGATCTGTGCTGTGGGCTATGCCATTGGTGGGCAGCGGTGGTGGTGGCTGGGATACTGTGCCAGTTTTGCTGCCAAATTGGCCGATACCGTCAGCAGTGAAGTGGGCAAAGCCTACGGGCAGCGCACCTTTTTGGTCACCACCTGGCAACCCGTACCCCCCGGCACCGAAGGAGCCGTCAGCCTCGAGGGATCCCTAGCTGGGGTGGCGGCGGCGGTGGGGTTGAGTGGTTTGGGTTGGCTGGTGGGGGGTGAGGACTGGCGCTGGTGGCTGATGTGCGCTGGGGCGGGGATTGTGGCCACCTTCGTTGAAAGTTGGTTAGGGGTTTGGCAGGAGCGCATCCCTGGGCTGACCAATGAACGGGTCAATGCCATGCAAACCACCCTGGCCGCTCTCATTGCCATAGCTTTGTCCCTTGCTTTTGCCCGTTAGGGATCCCTACTGGCCTGCCGCTTTGGGCGAGGGATTTGTTTTTTCCGCCTTTTTATAGGGACGAGGCTGCCAAGCTGACCCTGCTCACCCTTAGTTTGGGCCATTGAGTTAGTTCCGGCCAATCTGGAAGCCTTGGCAGCCCAATCAACAATTAAGGCTCATAAGGCTCAGCTAGCCACCGCCCAAGCATACTGTCCTAATTGCCGAAAGCGCCAATCCCATAGCGACAGGGAGAGTCAACACAGCTCGACATCAGCACCCGCACCCGATAACGACCACTAGCAGTTGGGCGAACCACCACACCGGCAATGTCAGCGGGCTCATAGTCGCTGTCCACTAACCGCCCCTGGGGATCGTAGAGCTCTAAGTCCAAATCAGTACAATCTTCATCACAGACAGCGATGATGGCATAGCTCACCCCCGCCCGCAAATTCAGGGTGACATCCTCCCGGGTGTTGTGAGGCAAGCTGCCCAAAAAAGGGCTGTGGGTCAACTCAAAGCCCCGCGCCACCGCCGCCATGCCGGCAATGGCTAGCTGCGCCCGCACTTGCTCTTCCCAGGCATCCGCCCGGGCAACTTCTGCCATCCCCACACTGCCCAAACTCACCAGCCCCACCACAGCCAGCTTCAAGCCCCGCCCAAACATGAACCAATCTCCTTGACGAAGGTTAGCAACACCTTCATCCCCTCAGTCACCCCACCCAGACTGAAAAGTACAGAATATACTTTTCCGTAATGCCTAAAAGCTTTCTAAAGGCTAGCGAAAGCAATTGTTAACTGTCAACGGTAAAAACCTGAGGTTCTTAAATACTTATCCCAGCAGTGCCAACAGCAGTTCGCGCACTCCGAAGGGGGACTTTCCTCCATTTTGAAAAATGCTGGTATTATCATGCCTGAGATGGTGCAGAGGAGTGAGTGGGGTGACAACAACGTTTTCCGGGAACTCAGATCAGAGTTCCTATCATTTTATTGGCCTAGGGGGCGTAGGCATGTCGGCTTTGGCCTACATTCTCCACCGCCAAGGCTATCGGGTTTCCGGATCCGATGCGACGGCAAACCACCGCACCCACCGCCTGCAACAGTTGGGAGTAACCTTCGCCGCCGGCCACCAGGCAGAAAATATCACGGGATCCCCGCAGGTTGTCTATTCGAGCGCGATTCAGCCCCATAACCCGGAGATTGTGGCAGCTTTGGATCGGGGGCTGCCCTTGCTGCATCGGTCGGATGTGCTGGCCCTGCTGATGAATGGTCGCCCCAGTATTGGCGTGGCCGGAACCCATGGCAAAACCACAACCAGTAGCATGATCGGCTATGTGCTGCTGCAGGCAGGTTGGGATCCCACCTTGATTATCGGTGGGGAGGTGGATGCCTGGGATGGCAATGCTCGCTTGGGCTCGGGACGGTATTTGGTGGCAGAAGTGGATGAGTCAGATGGCTCTCTGACCCGCCTGTTTCCGGAAATCGCTGTGATCACCAATATCGAACTGGATCACCCGGACCACTATAAGGAGTTGGGACAGGTGATCACGACTTTTGCTCAGTACGCTCAGCAAAGCCGGTTGGTGGTGGCCTGCCTGGATTGCCCCAATGTGGCTGCCCATGTGGATCTGCTGCGGGTGCAGGTGGGCTATAGCCTCTATGAACATCCCCTGGCTGCCTATACGGTGCGGGATGTGGTCTATCAGGGACGCACCAGCCGGGCCGTGGTCTGGGAACAGGGATCCCCACTGGGGCCACTGGAATTGGGGGTGCCGGGATCCCACAATCTCAGTAATGCTTTGGCGGCGGTGGCAGTAGGACGGTATTTGGGATTGCCGTTTGAAGTGATTGCGGAGGCTTTGAAGTCATTTCAGGGGGCTCACCGACGCTTTGAGATCAAAGGAGAGATGGAGGATGTGGTGTTTGTGGATGATTATGCCCATCATCCCAGTGAGATCCGGGCGACGTTGGCGGCAGCGCGGTTGCAGCAGCGACGGTTGGTGGCGGTGTTTCAGCCCCATCGCTATAGCCGTTTAAGTTCCCTGTTTGGGGAGTTTGTGGGGGCGTTTGCGGCGGCGGATTTGGTGGTGGTGGTGCCGACCTATGGGGCCGGGGAGGCGCCCCAAGGGGAGGTGAGCAGTGCGACGCTGGCGGCAGCTATGGGGGAATATCATCCGCAGGTGATCTATGAGCCGAGCTTGGCCGATTTACCCCAGCATCTGGCCCAGTATCTGCAGCCGGGAGATCTGGTGCTGTTTTTGGGGGCAGGGGATCTGAATCAGTATATTGCCGCTAGCATCGAAGCATTCGCGGGGCGCCGGGCGGCGGTGGAGATCTAGATGGTTGCTGAGGTTGTGCCGCTGATCCAAGGGGAGGTACCCCTGGCAGGACTGACGACGTGGCGGGTGGGGGGACAGGCGGAATGGTACGCCGAACCCCGAACCCTGGCGGAGTTGCAACAGTGTTTGGCCTGGGCACAGACCCGATCTTTGCCGGTGACGGTGCTAGGGGCGGGCAGCAACGTGCTGATCAGTGACTTGGGGATCCCGGGTTTGGTGCTGCATACGCGGCGCTTGACGGGGGTGGAGTGGGGTTGCCAAGGGCGGGTGCGGGTGGGAGCGGGGGAATCCCTGGCTCGACTGGCCCGGGCGGTGGCGGGGCGGGGCTGGAGCGGCTTGGAGTGGGGGATCGGCATCCCCGGTTCTGTGGGGGGGGCGGTGGTGATGAATGCTGGCGCCCAGGGGGGCTGTATGGCTCAGGTGGTGAAACGGGTGGAGGTGCTGGACGGGGAGGGGCGGTTGCAGGAGTTGCGGGGGGAGGAGTTGGGGTTTCAGTACCGCAGTTCCCTGTTGCAGGAGCGGCCCTGGATTGTGGTGGGGGTGGAGCTAGGGCTGGAAATCAATCGGGATCCGGCGCAGGTGCTGGCGGAGACCCAACAGCATTGGGAACGGCGGCGACGGACTCAACCCTATGAGTGGCCAAGCTGCGGGAGTGTGTTTCGCAATCCGGTGCCGCGGGCGGCGGGCTGGCTGATTGAACAGACGGGTTTGAAGGGATTTCGCATCGGCGGGGCGGAGGTTTCCCAGCAACACGCTAATTTCATCCTCAATAGGAACCATGCCACAGCTCAGGATATTTATCAGCTGATTGTCTATGTGCAGGAACGGGTAGAAGCCCACTGGGGGATCCGCTTGGAGCCTGAGGTGAAGATGATGGGAGTTTTTTAGTTCCTAGCTAACTGCTGCTAGTTTCTTTGACCAAAATCTCAATAACTTAACTAATCTTAGGAAGATTTCGTATCTCAGAATACAGATTGATCCAGAATCTATTTGAATACTGGGTTTATGGATGTTTGTGAATTAATTAGTTAGTTTGCGGATTTAGTTTGCAGGTGGTGAAGCTGTTAAATTAACTGCTCAATTAAGGAGCTTACTGCCATGCCTAAGACTCTGTTTAAGGTTGACCTCACTAAGCCTATGGATCAGCAGGAGTTGCCTGGGCATAATCGCTGGCATCCTGATATTCCTGCGGTAGTTTCAGTGAACCCTGGCGATGTATTCCGAATTGAGTGCAAGGACTGGACGGACGGACAGATCAAAAATAATGATAGCCCTGAGGATATTGAAAAGGTTGATTTATCGGTTGTGCATGTTTTGAGTGGGCCGATTTGGGTGAATGGTGCTCAACCTGGGGATATTCTTGTTGTTGATTTGCTGGATATTGGTGCTCTACAGGGGGATGAGTGGGGTTTTACAGGGATTTTTGCTAAGGAAAATGGGGGTGGTTTTCTGACGGACCATTTTCCCAAGGCAGCTAAGGCAATCTGGGACTTTCAGGGTATTTATACGTCTTCGCGGCATATTCCCCATGTCAGGTTTGCCGGGATCATTCATCCGGGATTGATTGGCTGTGCTCCTTCCCATGATCTGTTGGCCAAGTGGAATCGGCGGGAACGGGAGTTGGTGAGTCGGGCGCCGGACCTGCGGACTTATGGTGCGGGCCTATCGGGCAATCTACCTGTTTATGCGGCGTTACCCAATCCTCAAAATGCTATTTTGGGAACCCTGCCTCGGTCTGAGTATGAACGGGTGGCAGCGGAGGCAGCACGGACAGTTCCACCCCGGGAACATGGGGGGAATTGTGATATTAAAAATCTGTCCAAGGGAACACGGATTTATTTCCCGGTGTATGTGGAAGGGGCTAAGCTTTCGATGGGGGATATTCACTTTTCCCAGGGGGATGGGGAGATTTCGTTTTGCGGCGCGATTGAGATGGCAGGATATATTGATTTACATGTGGATTTGATTAAGGGAGGGGTTGAGAAGTATGGTCTTGTTAATCCTATTTTTAAGCCAGGACCGGTAGAACCCCGCTACTCGGAATACCTTGTGTTTGAGGGTATTTCTGTGGATGAGTATACGGGTCAACAGTATTATATGGATGTGCATATTGCCTATCGGCGGGCATGTTTGAATGCTATTGAGTATTTGAAGAAGTTTGGTTTTACGGGGGAGCAGGCTTATTTGCTGCTAAGCTGTGCCCCTGTGGAAGGTCGGGTGAGTGGGATTGTTGATATTCCTAATGCTTGCTGTACGCTGGCAATTCCAACGGAGATTTTTGATATGGATATTTTGCCTAGGTAGGACATTATGCCTTTGTATGAGTTTCGCTGCTCAGATTGTGGTGTTTTTGAGGAGTGGCGGCCGCTAGCGCAATCAGGTGAACCGGCGTTTTGCCCTGGCTGTAGACAGGTTGGGCGCCGTGTTTTTTCGGCACCGGCGGTGAGTCTTTCCTCAGGTCTTCCTCGGAGTTCTGCCTCCAATCAGCCACGATTGGTGCAACGCTCCCTTGAGGAATCTCAGCCCCCACGTTTCCAACGGCAGGGCTGCGGTCGGCCGTGGATGCTGAATCATTAAGGGCGCTAGAAAAATCGGCCCAAATATGGGGCGTGATGGCGCTCTAGCCCACAAACAGGCCACAAACAACTCTGGCGCAAACATGAATCCCTCTGAGGGATTGAAACCAAATCCGGGCGGACTTCCACCCTTGCAAACCCTTGTTGCAATTCTTTGGGATCCCCTCCTTCATTCGTTTTGGCAGAGGAGCTGAACCAATTTAGGCCATCACCTCCACCTGGGATCCCTGGGGGGTCATATAGACATTTAATCGCTGGGGAAAAGCATCTCGCAAACTAGGGATATGAGTAATCACCAAAATCCGGGCAAAATCTGCAGCAATCGCATTGATCGCCCCTACCAAAGCTTGTCGCCCCTGGGGATCCTGGCTGCCAAAACCCTCATCAATCATCAACGTCTGTAATCGGGATCCCGAGCGGCGCATCAGCAACGTTGACAGAGCTAGGCGGATGGCAAAATTGATCCGAAAAGCCTCCCCTCCCGAGTAGGTTTCATAGGGGCGAGTTCCCTGGGTATCTGCAATCAAGATATCCAATGTATCAATAGCTTTACTCGCCCGTTTACTACTGCGCTGGGTAGCAAAATGCAAATGCAACTGATGCTGGGTTAACCGCGACAGAATCTGATTGGCATGAGCCTCCAGCTCTGGCAAAACGTTCTCAATTATCAACGACGGGATCCCATTCGGTCCAAAGGCATAGCTCAGCTCCTGATAGACCTGCTGTTGTCGGCGCAAACATTGCTGCTCCTGCTCCAAAGCCCTCAGCCTGGCGGCTTCTTGTTGTAGCATCAACTGTTGTTGTTGGCTGGCACCCAAGCGAGCCAAAACCTGGTCAATCTCCTGGCGGCGCTCGCGGATGCGGCTTTCGAGAGCCTGGATCTGCTCCGGTTGAATCGGCTCTGGGGGGAGTTGCTGCTGCAACTGCCGATACTCCTGGTGATACTGGAGCCAACGCCGGTGATACTCCTGACAAAGCTGCTCCACATGGGGCAACTGCCCCTCCGCTTGCTGCAAAGCCTGGTACTGCTCAGCCCAAACCTGACACTGGCGCAACTCCTCCCGCACCCGCTGGTGTTGCTCCGCATCATACGCCAAAGCTGCCAGCGCCCCCACAATCTCCTGCCGCTGCCCCAGCAAAGCCAGCCACTGCGGCTCCCCCTGCCCCAAAGCCTGCCGCTGCCCCTCCAACACCGCCAGACGCTGGTGCAACTCCTGTTGCCGCTGTCGCCGCCGCTGCAAATCATGCCAGCGCCCCGCCGCCCAGCGCCAGCGGTCCACCTCCGCCCGCCACAGGGCATGGTCCGCCTCACTATATCCCAAAGCTGCCAACTCCTCCTCCAAATCCCCCCATTCCTCCCGGGGATCCCGACTGAGAGCTGCCCGCAAAGACTCCAGCTCCGCCTGCCACTGTTGCCGTTGCTCTTCCAATCGTCTTTGGGCTTCCAACTGTGCCTCCAAACGTCCCTGAGCTTGGCGATGGTGTTCCAATTGGCCCAAAGCCGCTGCCAGCGGTCGCGCCTCCGACTCAAACAAAGCAATCTCCCGGTCCGCCACCGCCAACTGCTCCCGGATCACCAACAAATCCTCCTCCAGCTCGCTGTAACGGCGCTGTTGCTTAGCCAGCAAACGGGTCCGCAGTTCCTCAGTCAGCGGCTGCTCACACAAAGGGCATCCCTGGTCATCAGAGCGGCTGAGCAGCCCCTGTTCCCGTTCAAGCCACTGACACTGTCGTTGCAGACTCCGTTGTCGCTCCTGCAACTGCTGCACCAGCCCCCGCCGCGCTTGGATCTTCTCCTGCAACCGTTGGTAGTAAACCCGTTGCCGCTCCAGATCTGCAATCGCCGTCGCTAACTGCTGAGTCTGTCCCCACAATTCCGCAGCCAAAGGCTGTTGCAACTGCCGTTCCAGCAAGCGTTGCCGCGCCAGCCACTGGGCCCGTTGCTCCTGAACCGCCAACCGCCGCTCCTGCAACCGCTGCATCAGAGGGCGGGCCCGCTGCTGTAACCGCTGCAGCTCCTGCAGCCGCTGCCAGGCCTGCCGGTAAGTCTGGTAAGCCCCCTCCACCTGCTCCCACTCCTGCAAACACCGCTGATCCTCCTCGATCTGAGCCTGGATCACCGCCATCTGCTGCTGCAGCTCCTGCTCCTGCCGCTGGTAGCGCTCCTGCCAAGGCCGCATCTCCGCCTCCACCCGCCCCAAAGCCTGCCGCCACTGCTCCTGTTGCAAAAACCGCTCCTGCCAACCCTGCTCCAACTCCAGCACCTGCCCATAGCGCTGATAGCCCCTGACAATCTCCTGGCGGCGGTGGAGTAACCCCCGCAGATGCTCCAAATAGTGCTGTTGTTGCCGCCACTGTTGCTCACTTTCCACCAGACTGGTCTGCAGCTTATGCAGATAGTGCTGTTGCTGTTGCTGCTGCCGCAGCGTTTGCAAATGCTCCTCATCCTGTTGCTGCTCCCACCGCAACCGTTCTAGCCGTTGCTGCAAACCCTCCCCCTCCCGGCGGCACTCAGCCAACTGCCGCTCCAGATCCTGAAGCTGCTGCACCTGCCCCCCCACCCACTCCAAACGCAGCCGCACCCGTCGTCCCAACTCCCGGCTCTGCTCCGCCAGCGGCTGATACCTCTCCAGTCGCAAAATCTCACTCAAAATCCGCTTCCGTTCCCCCGGTCGCTTCAGCACAAACTCATCCGCCCGCCCCTGCCGCAAATACACCGAATTCACAAACGTCTCATAGTCCAACCCCAACTGTTCCTCAATCCCCAACTGCGTCGCCCGCATCGTCTTGCGTGTCAGCGACCGCCACCCCTGGGGCGTACGCACCTGCCACTCTAAAGCCCCCCCCTCACGCAAGTGGCGGCGGCGCACCACCCGAAACTGCTCCTGCTGACTTTCATAAATCAGTTCCACCTGGGCCAGCATTGCCCCCCGGCGAATCACATCCTCTTCCCGGCTACAGCGGCATTGACCCCAAATCCCCCACGTCAGCGCCTCCAAAAGAGCCGACTTCCCCGCCCCATTGGCACCAAAAATACAAGCCGTATGGATCGCACTCAGATCAATGCGCCCCTGCTGGTAACTAAAAAAGTTCTCTAATCCCAACCGAATCGGAATCACAACCCAACACGCTGCGATAACAAAACGAGCCTCAATCCCCTCAAGACCCGTCTTGATTATCTTAGCGATAGTAGGTACAGATTGCTACAATACAGCCCCTGAATAGCCCCTGTAATCAAGCCATCACCTTCACCAGCAAATCAAAAGATCCACTGTTATCGCTATAGCTGCCCCGCTGGTCATTGATATTCACAAAGATCCGTTCTTGGGGATTGAGGCATATTTCCTGGGGGCTATCCACCCGGTCACTATGGATTTGCCACGCCCGCAAACTATCGGGACCAGTCA
>JAUQVP010000002.1:0-70607 GCA_039794745.1 Thermostichales cyanobacterium HHBFW_bins_127
AGGGGGGTTGTGGTCTGCAGTACCACCGCCCCTCAGGTGAGCAGCAGTGGAGAAAGTTTTCCCGCCTATTATGTCCCCCGCTCCCGCTTGGCTGCTTTTTTGAATGCTTGGCTAGCAGCCCCAGATACGGTGATCCTGCGCCACCACTTTATGAATGCCCACATCCTCGAGACGGTAGATACCTACGACCCCACCACGGAGGTGGTCATGCTGCTGCAATCCTTTGAGGAGGTGACTTTTTTCTACCTCCGCAATCTCCCTGTTCCTCCCCCCCAAGCCTATGACGATGTCTGCCGACAATGGACAGAGTTTGCCCCCTCAAAATCCCTCAAAGGGCTGACCTAAGCCAGCCGGCGGCTTGATCCCCAAGCGCCCCCGCAGTCGCTGCTGCCAAACAATAGGTAAAGGACGCAACAACCACCCTAAACTCTTCTCTGAGCTCAAGGCCAAAACCGCAATCATCAACACAAAAGGAGCCACACTCAACACTTGGGTCGGGATCCCCCGTACTTGGCTCTGGGCTACGCTGGCCAAGGACTGCAAAATCCCAAATAAATACGCCCCCACCACCACCCGCAAGGGATCCCAACTGCCAAAGATGACAATGGCCAGGGCAATCCACCCGTAGCCGGCGGTATGGCGGTGGGTCCAGCCGGCTTTGAAGTCCAAGGAAAAAGCTGCCCCGCCAATCCCCATCAGGGCCCCGCCAATCAGGGTCAAACCATAGCGCCAGCGCTGCACCGGGATCCCGCGGGCAAAGGCTGCTGCCGGTTGTTCGCCGATCATGCGGATCCACAACCCTACCCCGGTGCGGTAAAACAGAACCCACAGCCCCAAAGTCAGCAGATAACTGAGATACACCAGCACATCGCCACGGAAAAAAATGGGCCCCAGCACCGGGATCCCGGACAGGCCAGGTAGGGGCCAACTGGGCACCGTGGGGCCGGGGGTGAGGACGTAGGCATTGCCCAAAAAGGAGGAGAGGTCTCCCCCGAGCAGGGCTAGGACAAAGCCGATGGCCACTTGGGATTGTTTGAGGGTGAGGCTGCCCCAAGCCACGATCAGAGCAAAGAGGATGCCTATCCCGGCGGCGGCGGCAAAGCCCAGCCAGAGGTTTTGGGTATGGTAGGCAACGGCAAAGCCGGTCATCGCCCCCATCAGCAACGTCCCTTCCGCCGAAAGGTTAATCACCCCGGCCCGTTCCGTGAGGGTTTCCCCCAAACAGGCGAACACCAGCGGCGTGGTGGTGGTGATTGCCGTCGCCAGTATGGCCAACCACTGTTCTGGGGTCATTTCCCTAAGATTTTCACCAACAGGATCCCTAGGAAGTACAGCCCGGTCACCGCCCCGGCCAGGAGGCTTTGGGTGAGGGGATCGGTGGAGGGGGTGAGGATAGCGCCGGCCACCACCGCTCCTAGGAGCACATAGCGCCAGCCCTGTAGCATTTGGGCCGCACTCACCACCCCCATCGCCCCCAAAATTGCCTGCAAGACCGGCACCTGAAAAGCTACCCCGGTACTGAACATCAACAGCAAAATGAACTCGAAATAGCGATCAATGGACCAGGCCTGCTCCACCACCCCTTCCCCATACTGAATAAAGAAATTGAGGGCAGCGGGGATCAGCAAATAATAGGCAAAAACCAAGCCGACCACAAACAGGATTCCAGACCCCAAAACAATGGGACCCAAAAAGCGGCGCTCCTTGACACTCAACCCCGGCAGAACAAAGCGGGCAATTTGATAAATAATAAACGGCGTTGCCAACAGCAAGCCTGAATAGGCCGCCACCTTCATGGAGACAAAGAAATATTCCCCCGGTGCCAATTGCAGAAACGTCACCCCCTTAGCCGGGGCTTCCAGGATTGGCACCAGGCGGTTGACCACTAAAAAACAGCCAATAATCGCCAGCACCACCGCAATCAGAGAGGCGAAGATCCGCCCCCGCAATTCCTCCAGGTGCTCCATCAAAGTCATTTCCACTTCATCGGGAAACTCGTTGCGGTCAATGGTTGATTCTTCAGGGTCTGGGATAGAAGCTGTCGTCATAGCCAACTGAGTCGCACTGGCATCACTTTAACACCTGGGCTGCGACGGCGGCAGCCACGACCTCCGCCACTTGGGGATGAAACACGGAAGGGATAATCATTTCGGCACTGAGTTCGTCGGCACTGACTAAGCCGGCAATGGCCTGGGCAGCCGCCAAGCACATGGCAGGGGTGATGGCCGTAGCCCGACTGTGCAGGGCGCCGCGAAAGACCCCCGGAAAGGCCAAAACATTATTGATTTGATTGGGATAATCGCTGCGCCCCGTAGCCATAACTGCCACCCGATCCTTGACCAATTCCGGCTGAATCTCCGGGACCGGGTTGGCCAAGGCAAAGACAATCGGATCGGCAGCCATCCGCTCCACCATCTCCACCGTCAAGGCCCCTGCCACACTGACCCCAATAAACACATCCGCTCCCAGCAAAGCATCCGCCAATGATCCCGCCTCTGGGACGGCAAAGCGCTGCTTTTCGGGGGTGAGATCGGAGCGGCTCTGGCTGAGAATCCCCTTACTATCGCAGGCAATCATGCGAGTTGCCCCCGCCAATTGCAATAGCTGCATAACGGCAATCCCCGCCGCCCCTGCCCCATTCAAGACAATCTTGACCTGATCCAGGGATTTATTCACCCAGCGCAGGGCGTTGATCAACGCTGCTAAAACCACGATGGCTGTGCCGTGTTGGTCGTCATGAAAAATCGGCATCGCCAGCCGCTGCTTGAGCTTGCGCTCGATTTCAAAGCAGCGGGGAGCACTAATATCTTCCAGGTTAAAGCCACCAAAACCAGGGGCCAGTCGCACCACCGTCTCCACAATCTCATCCACATCTTGGGTGGCCAGGCAAATGGGAAAAGCATCCACATCGGCAAACTTCTTAAACAACATGGCTTTCCCCTCCATCACCGGTAAGGCAGCCTCTGGACCAATGTTGCCTAACCCCAAAACCGCACTGCCATCCGTGACAATCCCCACCGTGTGCCCCTTGATGGTGTAACGGTAAACTGCTTCGGGATCCCGGGCAATGGCCAGAGAGACCCGCCCAACGCCGGGGGTGTAGGCCATGGCTAGATCGGCACCGCTGTGGATGTCCTGTTTGGGGACGATGTGGATTTTCCCCCCTTCGTGGAGATGAAAGGTGCGATCCACGCTGCTGAGGACGGTAATTTCGCTGACACGGGCAACGGCATCCATAATTTCTTGCCCGTGAGTTTCGCTGGCGGCATTGACCACTAGGCGACGAATGGTGTAATGGGGGGTTTGGCTGAGCAGATCAATGGTGCCGAGATTACCCTGGACCGCCGCAATCGCCTGGATCACCCGCGCCAACATGCCCGGCTGATTGGGAATTTGCACCTCCAGGGCGACGCTAAAACTGGGATTGGGTGTCAACATCAGTCTTCCTCACCGTTGCAGCCAGTATAAGTCCATCCCCGATAATTGATTCGGGGATCCGGAAACGGCCATGGCTGCTCCTGTGATTTTGTTTGATTTTGACGGCACCATTGCCGATACGTTGACGTGTCTGTGGCAGATTGGGCAACATTTGGCCCTGGAAGCCGGCTATCCCTCCCTGCCCCCTTTGGAGAAGCTGCGGGATATGCATAGCCAGGAGATTTTGGAGGTGCTGGGGATCCCGATGGTGCAGTTGCCGTGGGTGGTGCGGCGGTTGCGGCGGGAGTTATCCCGGCGCATGGGGGAGGTGCGCCTGTGTGGGGGGATGGACAGGGCCCTGGCCAGCCTTTATGGGCAGGGGTGGACCTTGGGGATTGTCACGTCCAATTCCAGCTGTAATGTCCGGGCTTTTTTGCGGCAGCACCAGATGGAGGATTGGTTTGCTGTGGTTCATTCTGAATCTGCTTTGTTGGGTAAAAGTCGCATCCTGCGCCGGCTGGTGCGCCAGCACCAGTGGGGGGATGTGGTCTATGTGGGGGATGAAACCCGGGATGTGGTTGCGGCCAAAAGTGCTGGCCTGCCGGTGATTGCTGTGGCCTGGGGATTCAATACGGTGGCAGCCCTGCAGGCAGCCTGTCCCCAAGCTGTGGCTTTGGATGCGGAGCAGTTGCTGGGGATTCTCAACTGCTGGTGGTCGCCCCAGAACCCTTAGAATCGCCTAGGATTGAAGGAAAGATTCAGGGAGTGGTTATGAGTTTGTTTGGCATGGGGGCGCCGGAATTGGCGGTGATCGGGGTGATTGCCCTGGTGATTTTTGGTCCTAAGAAGCTGCCAGAGCTAGGCAGTGCCATCGGTAAGGCCCTGCGCGGCTTCAAACAGGAGATGAATACCCACGACACCCCTGCCATTGAAGATTCCACTAAGGACGAATAGCTATGGGTAGTGTATTTTAGGATTAAATCATCCTGAACTGCACTAAATATGGCTGAACCGACGGATTTTGAGATTATGTTGCAGGTGCAGCGGCGGATGCCCCAGGCGTTTAGCTTGTTGCAGGAGCGGTATCAGTCGCGGTTGTTCGGTATCTGTCGGGGGTTGGGCTGCTCGGTGCAGGAGAGTGCCCAGGTGGTGCAGCAGGTGTGGGCGTTTGTGTGGAAACATGCGGATCAGTTTGATCTGGAGCGGGAGCGCTCGGTGGCCCTGTGGCTCTATGAGCTGGCGGCGTTCTATAGCCAACAGTTGTTTGCCAACCGCCGGCAGTACCGCCAGCGCCTGGTCTGGGTAGGGGTGGGAACGGTGGTTTTGGTGGGGCTTGCTCAGATGACCCCGGCTATGGTCGCTGCCCTCCATCAAGGAGCTGTCAATCTCGCCCGGGCCTGGGTGGGATCCCCGGATTTACAGGTGTTGGAGCGGCAATGGCGCCAAGATGCCCGGACGCAAATCTTTCGCCTGCAGGGGGCTGAGCCTGAGCTGGAGGGCTTGTGGTCAGGGGAGAATCGCCAAGTTCTGTTGATCACCCGCGGGATCCCGACGCCACCGCCGGGGCAGATCTATCAGCTTTGGGCCATTTCTCCCCAGGCCGGGGGGGAGACACTGCTGGAAAGTGGGGGAACCTTTAGTGGGGAGGCCAGCCATTGGTTGAGTAATACGTTCCTCACCTCCCAGCCCCAGCGCTTGCTGGTGAGCCGAGAACGACAGCCGGGATCCCTGCGGCCAGGGGAGGTGATTGTTTGGGATAGTGCGCCACCGCCGGTGGAGTTGCCGCGGCAGTTGAGTTTTAAGGGGAATTGAGGTGCCAATCTGGGCAGTCTTCTTCAAAAAGTTCCTCGTCTTCCTCATCGGTTTCTATACAAAAGCCATGGACATAGAGTTTGCCTTTGGCGGGCTTGGGGGCCTCTTTTTTGGAGGATTTTGGGGATGGTTTGGCGGCGGGAGGGGACTTAGCTTTGGGCAGGGCTTGGCTGGGGTTCGGGCGAGTTGGCGGAGCATAGGCGTAGCAACGACTTAAATCCTCTGGGTCTGGGGGGGGTTGTTGTCTGCGGGGGGCATCTGCTGAAAAGCTCTGGCAAGCTTGGACAAAGTGCTTCAGAAAAAAATCCAGGGTCTGGGCTTTGATCCAACCCCGCAGCACCAAAATCTCCCCGAACAATAAATCCCGCTGCCTAGCTTGGTCCTGGAGGGCAATTTGAATCTGAGCGTCGCTGAGCAGACCAGCTTCCTTCAGAATCTGACCGATGGGCTTGGGGGATGCCGGTGGCTTTGCCATAGCCAATCACTCAAAAGGTGTTCTTAGGATAACCCTGCCCTCCCCAAGGGAAGTTGCCTACCACCTTAAAGAAAATTAAGATTTCTCTCCTCTGCCCATGGTACTCTCCTGGAGAGGTGAGGCAGACAATGCGTATTGCGGTCATCGGCTTGGGGCTGATCGGCGGATCCCTAGCCTGGGACTGGACCCAAGCGGGCCATGAGGTCTGGGGGCTAAGCCGCAATCCCGAAACCACTCGCTATGCCCAAGACCAAGGCATCATCTCGGGATCCCTCAAGGAACTGGGGGAACTTGCCGGGGAGGATTGGGATGTCGTCGCAGTTTGTACGCCGATTGGGGAGGTGCTGCCGACGATTGCTGCCCTGGCAGAGGTAGTCGCCCCCACCACCACGGTCACCGATGTGGCCTCCGTCAAGGGATCCCTGGTGCGGTCGGCCACGGCCCTGTGTGCTGGCTTTGTTGGCGGCCATCCCATGGCGGGAACGGCGGCCCAGGGGATCCGGGCAGCCCAACGGGGTCTGTTTCAGGGGGCCGTCTATGCCCTGACTCCCCTGCCCCAGACCCAAACCCTGGGCTTACAGCGGCTAGAGAAGCTGATTCGGGATCTGGGAGCGGAAGCCCTGATCTGCGATCCCGACGAGCACGACCAAGCGGTGGCAGCCATTAGCCATCTGCCCGTTTGGGTCAGCGCCGCCCTGATTGCCACCGCCAGCCAACAGGGATCCCTAGCGTGGCGTTTAGCGAGCAGCGGTTTTCGGGACACGAGCCGGGTGGGGGGTGGCAATCCCCAGTTGGGGGTGGGCATGGCCCAGGCAAACCAACAGGCGTTGCTAGGGCAATTGCAGCGTTACCAAGCCCATCTGGCTCAGATTCAGACTTGGATTGAGCAGGGGAATTGGGATTGCCTGAGGGCCCTGTTGGAGCAGACCCAACGGCAGCGGCAGCAGTTCCGCGGTTGTCGATCAAGCTGAAGGGGTTTGGGCCAGGAACCTCTCCAGTTCACTTAGGGCTTCCGCATCGATTTTGGTTTGCATGGGGCAGAACTTCGGCCCACACATAGAACAAAACTCTGCCGTCTTGTAAATATCTGCCGGCAGGGTTTCATCGTGGTATTCCCGCGCCCGCTCTGGGTCCAACGCCAAGGCAAACTGCTGATTCCAATCAAAGTTGTAGCGAGCCCGGGAAATGGCATCATCCCGATCCCGGGCCCCCGGGCGGTGGCGGGCAATATCGGCGGCGTGGGCAGCAATCTTGTAGGCAATTAAACCATTGCGCACATCCTCAGCGTTAGGCAAACCCAGGTGTTCCTTGGGGGTGACGTAGCAGAGCATAGCGGTGCCGTACCAGCCGGCCATGGCTGCCCCAATGGCGGAGGTGATGTGGTCATAGCCGGGGGCAATATCGGTGACCAGGGGCCCCAAGACATAGAAGGGAGCTTCCGAGCATTCCTCCATTTGTTTGCGGACATTGAACTCAATTTGATCCATGGGCACATGCCCCGGCCCTTCTACCATCACCTGGACATCATGTTCCCAGGCCTTGCGAGTGAGTTGCCCTAGGGTTTTCAGTTCTGCCAATTGGGCTGCATCGGAGGCATCGTGTTGACAGCCCGGGCGCAAAGCATCCCCCAAACTGAAGGAGACATCATATTTTTTGAAAATCTCGATGATGTCGCGGAAATGGGTGTAGAGGGGATTTTGGCGGTGGTGGGCCAACATCCAGCGGGCAATAATCCCACCCCCGCGAGACACAATTCCCGTAATGCGGGTTTTCACCAGGGGCAGGTGCTCCATCAAGATACCGGCATGGATGGTCATGTAGTCCACCCCCTGCTGGGCCTGCTTTTCAATCACATGCAGGAAATCCTCGGGGGTGAGTTTCTCCACGTTGCCGTGGACCATTTCAAAGGCTTGATAAATGGGCACCGTCCCAATCGGCACTGGCGAGGCCTGAATGATGGCAGTGCGAATTGCATCTAGGTCCCCGCCGCCGGTGGATAAATCCATCACCGTATCGGCCCCATACTTGACCGCCAGACGCAATTTGGCCAACTCTTCCTCTAACCCCGAGGAATTGGGGGAAGCCCCGATATTGGCATTCACCTTGCAGCGGGAGGCAATGCCAATACACATCGGTTCCAAGTTGGTGTGGTTGATATTGGCAGGGATAATCATCCGCCCCCGCGCCACCTCATCGCGGATCAAATCCACCGGCAGATTTTCCCGCTGCGCTACGTAGTGCATCTCTTCGGTGAGGATGCCTTGGCGGGCATAGTGCATCTGCGTCACGTGACTCTGACCGCGGCGGGCGGCCACCCAATGCTCCCGAACCATAAATAAGGTCTCCCAATAACAGCTTCCCTCCGCCGGTGTGACCCGGATCAGGTGTTGAGGATATGATCTCAGCCTGCGGACAGGCACTCCTAGCGTGTCTTGCACTCTAGCACCAATCGGCTACCCCGGGGGAAAATTGCCGCATTTGTTAGCAATTTCCCCCCCACAAGGGCATGAAAAGGGCACTAAAAGGCCGCCCGCACCCCAGCTCGCACCGTCGTCCCTACCCCAGGGAAGCCGGGAAAGACTTCATACTGCTGATCCAATAGGTTCTCAACCCCCACATCCAAAACGACCCCAGCTGCTAAGGGGATCCCGGCCCGCAGGGCGAGGGTGGTGTAGCCGGGGAGTTGGCTGGTGTTGGTGTTGTTGGTGAAAAATGCCCCCACCTGGCGCAGGTAAATCCCCCCGTACCAGCCTTGGGGATCCCGATAGGTGAGGGTGAGGTTATAGCTATCGGCACCGGTGAAGGGGCGTTGGTTGCCGATGGTGGCGGGGTTGCTGGCGGCGCGGATGCGGGGGTCATTGAGGGTGGCATTGGCCTGGAAGAGCCAGCCGGGGGCCAGTTGCCAGGCTAGGGCCAGTTCCCAGGAGGTATTTTCGATTTCGTCGATGTTTTCGTAGGTGCCGCCGGAAAAGTCGTCAAAAAAGACGAAGTTGATGGCATCCTGGATGCGTCCCGTTGACCAGGTGAGTCGCAGCAGGGCATCGGTTCCCAGGGTTTGGTCGAGCCCCAGTTCGAAGCTTTCCCCCCGTTCTGGTTTGAGATTGGGGTTGCCTTGGACGACAAAGCCGCCGAAATCGGCATCGAAAAACAGATCGCTGAGCAGGGGGACGCGGAAGCTACGGCTATAGTTAGCCCGCAGGGCGGTGCTTTCCCCCAGTTGCCAGCGGATCCCCAGGGCAGGGGAAGTCGCCGAGCCATTGGCCAGGCTGTTGAAGTCCTGGCGGATGCCTAGGTTGACAAGGACCTCAGGGCTAGGGCGCCAGTCCGCCCGGGCAAACAGGGCCGTTTGGGACACGGCGTTGTCATAGGGGATAGCCGTCACTAGCCCCGCCACAAGGGTGCGGTTGCTGGCGGCGGTCGTGCGATAGTCCAGGCCCGTAGTCAGGGCCAGGGTGGGGTCAATTTGCCAGAAGTATTGCAACTGCGAGCCATAGGTTTGGCTGTGGGTTTGGAAGGTGCTGCTGGAGGCAAAGCGGAGGTTGAGGCTATCGGCATAGATCCGCCAGGTGAGTTGGCTGGTGGGGGCGAAGCTGAGGGTCCAGGTGAGGTCGCTGTGGAGGTTGTGGGTGAATTGTCGATCCGTAAGGGAGGGAAAGGCAGTGCTGCCCGGCACACCCAGGTCTTTGTTGGTGAAGCGGGTGGTGAAGTCGAAGCGCTGCTGTTCCTGCTCGATGACCAGCCGCAGGGCCAAGTTGTCGTAGGTGACATCGGCATTGCTGCGGATCCCGGGGTTGGCGGTGCTGCGGAAGGGAAAATCCTGGGTGGCTCGGTAGCGCTGATAACTGACAACCCAGCCTAGCTCTCCCTGGCGACCGCGGCTGAGGAGGCCCTGTTCGTTGAAGCCATAGCTGCCTAACCCCGCGGCAACCAGGGTCTGGTTGGCATCCGGCCCTAGGGTGACGATGTTGATGACACCACCGATGGCATCAGAGCCGTAAAGGGTAGAGCCGCCCCCAGGGCTGACTTCAATGCGTTCTACGGTGTCGGTGGTGAGGGTAGATAGGTCAAACCCCCCCACCGCCAAATCATTCAAGGGGCGACCATCAAGCAGCACCAACACCTGAGCCGAGGCACTACCCCGCATCAACTGACCGCTCAAGGCCCCCAATTGGGTGCCGGCGGTGCCATCACTGAGGATCCCCGGCAGGTATCTCAGGGCTTCCTGCACCGTGCGTGCCCCCTGCTGCTGGATCTCCTCCCGGGTGATCACATAGACGGCACGACTGGATTCATTCAAAGGCAACGGCCGCCGGGCTGGGGTTATTACTTGCTGCTGCAACAGGCGGGTACTCAAACCGGCATCCAAAACCGCTTCACCCGCTTCCTGGGCAGCAGCAGCACCCATCAGCAAACCACAGACCAATACCGGTCCCCCTAGGGGGATCCCTAAAGCTAACTTGAACATTGATCGACTCCTCCCCGTGCATCGCGGGGGCTTGAGGTGGACTGGTGTTGGGCGGGCATCCTGACTGAGGGTGAGATCCCATCACAGTTGCGGCACAGCGCCGGATTTGCACCGGACTTTCCCCGTTTCCCCCTAGGGCTGACCCCCCTAGGGACCCAAACCGCGCTCTCTATTCTAGGGGCATTGCTAAACTACGAACATCCCCCACCCCCGCTGCCATGACCCAGCCCCTGCTGTTGGTGGAAAATCTGCAACTCCATTTGGGCTCCCGACCCCTACTCCAGGACATCAGCTTCAGCCTGCAACCCGGACAAACCCTGGGACTAGTGGGGGAATCGGGATCCGGCAAAACCCTGCTCGCCCGCAGTCTGCTGGGGATCCTGCCCCCAGGAGCAACCCTGTCGGGATCCCTGACCTTTGCCGGCCAGGATCTGCACGATCCTCAAGTGTTGTTGCGGGTGCGAGGTTCGCGGATCGGGATGATTTTTCAGGAACCGGGGGCGGCGTTGAATCCCTTGTACACGGCGGAGTTTCATCTGCTGGAGACCTTGCGTTGCCACAAAAAGCTCTCCTTGGGGCAGGCGCGGCAGCGGGCGCGGCAGTTGTTGGCGGAGGTGAATCTGCCGGAAACGGTGCTGCACCGCTATCCCCACCAGTTGTCCGGGGGGCAGCAGCAGCGCTTGCTGATTGCCCTGGCTCTGGCCGGGGATCCGGAATTGTTGCTGGCCGATGAACCCACCACCGCTTTGGATGTCACCATCCAAGCTCAGATCATGGCCCTGCTCCAGAACCTGCAGCAGCAACGGCACATGGCCCTGATTTTTATTACCCACGACCTGGCTTTGCTCTCCCAACTCACCGACCAGATGCTCGTCCTCTGCCAAGGACGCCTGGTGGAACAGGGATGCCTGAGTGCCCCCCAACACCCCTATACCCAGGGGCTATTGGCCTGCCGCCCCCCCTTGGATCGGGTGTTGCACCGCCTGCCCACCCTCCGGGATCCCCAGGAGGTGCGGGTGGTGAGTGAGCAGGAGCAGTGGCAGCGGTGGCAGCAGTTGCAGTCCCAGGCGCCCTTATTGAGCGTGCGGCAGTTAACCACCGTGTTTCGGGTGCCGGGGGGGGAGATTCGGGCGGTGAACGGCTTAAGTTTTGACCTCTATCCCGGGGAAACCTTGGGGATTGTGGGGGAGTCGGGATCGGGGAAAAGCACCCTGGCCCGGACGCTGCTGCATTTAGTGCCGGCCAAACAGGGGCAGGTATTTTTTCAGGGGCAGCCCTGGCGACCCACCCGGGCCAGGCGCCGGCAAATACAGATGATCTTCCAGGATCCCTACAATGCCCTCAACCCCCGTTTGACAGTGGGGGCAGCGATTCTGGAGCCGATGCTGGTTCACAGGTTGGTGCCCAACCCCCAGGCCGGTGCCGCCCAGGTGCAAACCCTCTTGCAACACGTGGGGTTGGAGCCGGATGCGGCCCAGCGCTATCCCAATCAGTTTTCCGGGGGGCAGCGGCAGCGGATTGCCATCGCCCGCGCCCTGGCCTGCCAGCCCCTGCTGCTGATCTGCGATGAATGCGTCTCCGCCCTCGATGTCTCCATCCAAGCCCAGATCCTCAATCTCCTCAAGGACCTGCAAACCACGTTCCAGCTCACCTATATCTTCATTTCCCACGACCTGAGTGTGGTGCGCTTCCTGGCCGACCGGGTGCTGGTGCTGCGCCACGGCCAACCCGTCGAACTCGCCCCCGCCCCTAGCCTTTACCGGGATCCCCAGCAGGACTATACCCGGCAGCTTTTGGCGGCGGTGCCCCAACTGCAGCGGCCCTGTGGCTAATCTGCCCGAACCTAAAAAAATCTGCTAGGATCCCGGACGTTGTTGTCTGATCGTGATAGAGGAATCTGCCGTGGCTACAGAGCTTCTCGTCAAGAGTACCACTGCCCGCAAGCCGATGCCCATGTATCGGGTGATTCTGCACAACGATGACTTCAACACTCAGGAATACGTCGTGCAGGTGTTGGTGCAGACGATCCCGGCGATGCAGCCGCCCCAGGCCAAAGAAATTATGTTGGAAGCCCACTACAATGGTCAAGCGGTGGTGATCATCGTGCCCAAGGAACACGCGGAGTTCTACTCGGAGCAGTTGCGTATCCACGGGCTGACCAGCACCATTGAACCTGAGTGCTAGCTTTTATGTCCCCTGTCCCTGAGGATCAGCAACCCCTGAACCAGTACCGTGAGCTACAGGCATCCGGTTTTTTCATGTGGCCAACCCTACGGGGATGGGCTTTTTGGAGTGGGGTTGCTAAGTTGTGGCTGCCGGTGCTGGTGTTGGCGGGCTTTCTCACGGCCAGTACCTTGACCTTGCCCCAGCAGTGGCTGAGTTTGGGAATTATCAGTACCTGTTTTGCCCACGGAGCGGTGGGTTTGATGTTATTGCGTCTGTACTTGGGTTGGCTGCACATCGAGCAGCGCCTGCGCAGTCCCCAGGTGGTCTATGAAGAAAGTGGCTGGTATGACGGCACAATCTATGAAAAGACCAGCACTGAACTGACCCAAGAGCGGCTGGTGGCGGAGCATCAGGTGACCCCGGTGGTGCGGCGCCTGCGCACCTACCTGATTGCCATCGGCGGGATCCTGGCGGCGGAGTTGCTGGTGTGGACATGGGTTTGACAGTCACCCTGGAAACAGCCGCCACCCCAACCCTTCTGGCTATCGGCAATTTTGACGGGGTTCACCGTGGGCACCAACAGGTATTCCAGCCCATCCTCCAGGGAACTGTGGGGATCAAAACGGTCTTGACCTTTGACCCCCATCCCCGCCAGGTTTTGGGTCGGCAGCCCTATCCCCTGCTCACCCCCCTGGAGGAAAAAGTCCAGATCCTGGCTGAGTTAGGGATCGAACAGGTGGTGGTGCTGCCCTTTACCCCCGCCTTTGCCCAGGCCAGTGCCAGGGAGTTTTTACAGCTTCTAGAACACCACCTCCATCCCCAGGGAGTGAGTGTGGGGTGGGACTTTTGCTTTGGCTCCCAGCGCTCCGGCAATGCCCAGGTGCTGCGCCTGTGGGGACAAAAGCAGGGGATCCCTATCCATGTGGTGCCGGAGATGACCTGGCATGGGCAGCAGTTGCGCAGTTCCCGCATCCGGCAAGCCCTAGCCGAGGGCAACGTGGAGCATGCCGCCGACCTGTTGGGCCGCCCCTACACCCTGATTGGCACCGTCGTGGCGGGATCCCGACGGGGGCAGCAGCTCGGCTTTCCCACCGCCAATTTGCAACTGCCACCGGAGAAGCTCTTGCCCCGGGATGGGGTTTACGCGGGTTGGGTCAGGGGCCTTAGCCAACTGCCCTTGGCTGCGGTTTTGAACATCGGCGTGCGCCCCACCGTGGAAATCCAGGGATCCCGAACCGTGGAGGTGCATCTTTTGGACTGGCAGGGATGCCTGTATGGGCAGGTGTTGCGGGTGGGGTTGGTGGCTTTTTTGCGCCCGGAGCAGCGGTTTCCTTCCCTGCATGCTTTACAGCGGCAAATTCAGCAGGATTGCGACCAAGCGCGGCAACTTTTGGCTCACTCGATGGTGACGGTGGTGGGGCCTGCTTGAGGGTCAACCCGTCCCTGATTGAAGACCGTCAGGAAGCCATCCGGTTCCACCAAGCTGACGATCAGGCGGCGGCAGGTCACTTGCAGTCCCAACGGCCCTAGCAGGGGCAAAAAGACCTCTGTGGGGGTGAGCAGGGGGATGAGCACCAGATTTTCCGTACTGGTAATGGGGGCTACCAGTCCTTGGAAATCCGTGTGCAGTCCCAGGCCCATGTACCATTGCCAGGTTGTGCGCTCTGCCCGTCCCAAAGCCTTGAGGGGAAACGTGTGGTGGAACAGATTGCCTTCCTTGACTTCCAACTCCGTTTCCCCCAGCTCCACATAGGCAGTGCTGACAGAAACATTCAGCAACGGGGTCACCACTTTGCTCAAGGGGTCATCAGCCAACTTCATCAAAAAGCGCATGGATCGTCCCAGCCCACAACTTTGCTCACCTTAACATATCGAGGTTCTGGGGGCGGGTAGGGTGGGCTACACAGGCCTGCAGACGGGTCTCCAGGCTAAACCGCGGCAATCCTGGCCCGATCAAAACAATCTTGCTCAACCCCAACACACCCTCCCCCCCCTCATCGGCAAAAAAATGCTGCCGGCATCCCACCCTGTGAAAAATCACCTTTTGCCAAGCCTCCCCCGGCTCCGCAATCCAAATCACCCCCTTCGCCCGAAACACCGTCTCCGGCAACTCCTCCAAAAACTCCCGAAAAGCCCCAAAATCCAAAGGCTGCCGCAGCACAAAACTCACAGACTCAATCCCCCTGTGGTCAGGGGCAGCCGGCACCTCCTCGGGATCCCTCAGGGGTTGTTCTGGGCGGAAGGCATGGACATCGAGGAGCTGCGCGAGGGGGACTTGGGCGTAGGTTGTAGTGAGGCAGGGGGCTTGGGAATTGTAGCGGCGCAGGGAGGCCAGGATGGCTGCCTGTTGGCTGGGGGTGACCAGGTCAATCTTATTGAGGATGAGAATATCTGCGCAGCTAATTTGCTGGTAGGCACTGTCGGCCCGCTGCAAATTGGCCTCAAACTCCGCTGCATCCACCACAGTCGTGATGCTATCGAGGCGGGTGTGTTCCTGGAACTGGCGTTGGACAAAAATCTCGGCAATCTGGCGGGGGTCGGCAATGCCGGTGGTTTCAATCAGCAGATAATCCAACCGATCCACATGGGCCAACAACTGCAGCGCCCCCTGTTCAAAATCCTCCCGCACCGTGCAGCACAAACAGCCATTGCTCAACTCCAGCAGCCCTGATTCCGGCACCCTCACCAACTCCCCATCGATGGGGATTTCCCCCAGTTCATTGAGGATCACCCCGATTCTGAGACCGTGATCCCCGCTCAGCAAGCGATTCAGCAGCGTCGTCTTGCCACTGCCCAAAAACCCCGTCAAAATCGTCACCGGAATCTGCCCCATTCCCCTCACTCCCCCAAGATGGCAGGGCGAATATAAATCCAGCCGGACCAGAGGGTGAGGAACAGCGCCAGCCCAAACACCAGCTTTCCCCCCGGCCAACCGGCAATCAGCCACAGCACACTGACAATCTGCAGGCTGGTTTTGCTTTTGCCCCACAGATTAGCCCCAGGGACATGGGTTTGCTGGACCCGCCAGCCAGCAATGGTCAACTCCCGCGCCACCAGCAAAAACACCGCCCACGCCGGCAAAACCCCCTGTTGCACAAAACACAGCAGCGGCGCAATCACCAACAGCTTATCCACCAAAGGATCCAAAAACGTCCCCAACTCCGTCACCTGCCCCCAGCGCCGCGCCACATAGCCATCCATCCAGTCCGTCAAAGCCGCCAAGGCAAACACCCCACCACTCCACCAGCGCCCCGCCTCCGTCCCCAACCCCAACCCATAAAAAATCACCGGGATCCCCAGCAGTCGGGAACAGGTAATCCAGGTTGCCAGAGGCAGGGTTGGGAGTGTCATACTTACCACCATACTCCCTAGGGGTTGGCGATCATGGATCTCAATAGCCTGCAAAACCTGCTGAGGCGTCTTAGCAAGGGCAGTCAAAAACTCAAATCTGCCCAGCAAGCTTGGGATCTAGTCGCCGGCGAAGCCAGCCTCAAACAACTGCACCAAGATCTCCAAACCCTCTGCCAAGACTGGCTGCCCACCCACCAGTCCCTCCAGGAACAATGGCACCAACTGCGCCAGCAACTGCAGGATCCCGATTATGCCCGCCGCCTGGAAGCAGCCCTCAGCGAGTCCGGGATCCCGTGGCAGGGGCAATTTCCCAGCTATGAACTGACTCCCCTCAAGCTTGCGATTAACCTAAGCACCTTGACTGCCAGTCTCAATTTTGGGCGGCGGCAATGGCAGAAGACCACCGCCCTAGAACCCCAGCGCCTGAGCAAATGGGTGGGTGACCATTACCAAGCCCTGGTCAAGCGTTCTTTTCCCAGGGATCGCTTTTGTCAGGAGTTGCTGAGTGCCTATGGACTCTTGAATCGGCTCAACAACCAAAGCACCGACGTCAAGTGGGGTCAGAGCGTCTCCCTCAAAGCCATCTACGAGCTGCTCACCCTGCGCACTGTCACCCGTCAGGATTACTCCCTCGTGCTCTTTAGCTATGACCTCAGCCAACTGCGGCAACAGGAGCAAATCCGCTACCAAAGTTATCAGCTAGAGTTGGCAGCCCTGCGGGATCCCGGTGCTAATCTGGTTTTGATTAACCGTCAGGGACAAGAGGAGCGGGTTGGCAGCTTGACCATTTACGCTCTAGACACATCTGCCCAGACAGCGTAGGGAAGGGCGATAAAACCGTGAGCCAGAAAGGGACAACTTGGCAAGCCCTGCGGCAGGGCATTCCCCCCGAGGATCCGGACTTTTTGGGGCGCATGACCCTAGGTCGGGAGCTGTGGTTGGACTACGTGCAGAATTTTTACTTGCAGGGCTTGATTGCCAATGGGGGCAGCAAAGTCAAAGTGATTGTGGGGCCGGCGGGATCGGGCAAAAGCCATCTACTGCGGGCGGTGCTCAGGGATGCCCAGGCCCTGGGCTATGCCACCATTGAACTTTCAGCCCAGCAGTTGGTGCTAAACGACCTGGTGGGCTTTTACCAGACCCTCGTGGGTCAGCTCGACCTAGAAGCCCTCGTCAGGGGTTTAGGGGCTGCTGTGATCCGCGCCCTTGGCTACGACCCCAGTACCATGGCCGACCAGCGACAGTTTGCCCACATCCTCAGGGAGCAAGAAGGGCTGGACCCCGAGCAAGCGGGACGCCACATCCGCAAAGCCACCACCTCCCTCCTGGCCGGGCAGGATCTGGGGGCCTCCTTCCGCACCTTCGTCTATGACGTCATCCTCAATCGCCTCGCCCACCTCCAAGAAGAACCGATCCGCCTGGCTTTGATGTGGCTACGGGGGGAAAAACTCGAGCGCCAACACAAACAAGCCCTCCACCTCTACGAAAAACTCCAGCCCAGCAACGCCCGCTACTGGCTCAACGCCCTCATCCGCCTGCTGCGTCTGGCCGGGATCCCGGGTTTAGTGGTTGCCCTCGACGACATGCACGCCCTGGCCGCCCACCAGCCGGGATCCCGGCGTTACCGTTACAGTCCCCAGGCGGCCAAGGATATTTGCGAATTTTTGCGACAACTGATCGATGACAGTGAATTGTTAGGGCATTTTTTGTTGCTGATTGCCGGGCGTCCAGAGATGATTGAGGACGAAAAACGGGGTTTCAAAAGCTACGATGCCCTGTGGATGCGGCTGCAGACCGAGATCAGCAGTTCTCAGTTTAATCCCCTTGCCGATCTGGTGGACAGCGACCGGCATTTCCAAGCCCAGGGGAAAGATTTCAGCCAGCGCCTTAGCCAACACCTGTGCCATCTGGCCCAGGAACAAGGCTATGCCCTGAGCAGCCCAGTCCCCCCCCCTGCCCAGTACCACCCCCTGCGCGCCTGCGTCATCGCCACCGCCCAACAAGTTCACTCAGACCCTGCGTAGATCCGCAGTCCCAACAATCTTTAATTTCTGTTAAGATCCCTGACAGATTCTTGCCCACGATGGCTCATGGCTAAGTCAACAGTGCTTTCCTGGTCTGCCTGGCTAGTGATGGCAGCGGTGGCTACGGGGCTATATGTGAACCGGCCCCGTCCCTTGGGGGCCCAAACCGAGCCAACGGTGGTAGCCGCCGTCAGTCGTATCGGAGCCCTGGGGCGATTACAGCCCAACGGGCGGGTGATTACCGTTGGGGGGCCGATGGGGGAGCGCATTGGCGAACTGCTGGTTCAAGAAGGGGACCGGGTGCGGGCCGGGGATGTGATTGCCCGCCTTGACAACTACGGCGAACGCCTGGCCGAGCGCAACCTAGCTGCCAGTCAACTGGCGGAAGCCCAAGCCCAACTGGCCAGCAACACCACCCTGCGGCGCTTGCAAGTCCAGGAAGCTCGCACCCGTCTGCAGCAAGTGGATCAGCCCCGGCAGCGGGAAATCGCTGCCCAGCAGGCCATCATCCGCCAGTTGGAAGCCGAACTTGCCGATGCCCAGACCAATGTCGAGCGGTTCCAGGAGTTATATCAGCAAGGGGCCGTGTCCCAGCAGGACTTGGACCAACGGCGGCTGCGCCTAGAGCAAGCCCAAGAGTCCCTCAACAGTGCCCGAGCCACCCTCGAGCGGATTGCCTCCAGCCGCCAAGCGGATCTGGACAACCTGCAAACCCAATTGCAAGTGGCGGAAGCTGCCCTGGCAGCCCTCCCCAGCGAGACCCCGATTCAATCCCTCACCCGCAACCTGGAACTGGCAGAAGCCCGGCTGCAGCGAGCCATCATTCGTGCCCCCGAAGATGGTCAGATTTTGCGCATCCGCCGTTATCCCGGAGAAGTCATTGACCAGGAGGGGATTGTGCAATTGGGGGACACCAGCCGCATGTATGTGGTGGCAGAGGTCTACGAAACCGATGTGCCCAAGGTGCGGGTGGGTCAGCCGGTGCAGATTACCAGTGCTGCCTTTCCAGAAGCCCTACGGGGGGAAGTGGAGTTTGTCGGCTTGCAGGTGGGGCGCAAAAACGTCCTCAGCACCAATCCTGCCGAAGATGTGGATGTCCGGGTTGTGGAAGTCAGGGTGAAAATTGCCCCGGAGGACAATGATCTAGCCGCCCGTTTAACCAATATGCAAGTGACCGTGACCATCGATCTACAGGGGTAAAATCATGGTCAGCTTATCCCTATTTCGCCGTCGCATTCCCCTAGCCTGGCTACAACTCACCCGGGAAAAAATCCGTCTGTTGGTGGCCCTAGCCGGGATCTCTTTTTCAGGGATCCTCATGTTTATGCAGTTGGGGTTTCAGGACGGTTTATTTGAGAGTGCCATTCGTTTTCATGTGGCCTTGCAGGGGGATATTTTTCTGGTGAGTCCCCAATCCAATGCCCTGATTGCCATGGATAATTTCTCCCAGCGCCGTCTTTTTCAGGCATTAAATGTGGAGGGGGTTCGAGAGATCAGTCCAATTTATCTTAGCTTTGCTCTCTGGAAAAATCCAGAAAATGGGCGTACCCGTGGCATTTTTGTCATCGGCATTGATCCGGATGCCAATGTGTTAGCTTTACCGGGTTTGACGCCGGAAAATCTAGCCCGCATTAAGCAGGATGATGTGGTTTTGTTTGACCGGGATTCCCGGGCTGAGTTTGGAGCGGTGGCAGCGTGGATGGAGCAGGGGCGCACCGTCAGTACTGAGGTGGGCAGCCATCGAATTACTGTGGGGGGGTTATTTCAGATGGGGGCTACCTTTGGGGCTGATGGCTCGATTATTGTGAGTGAAAGAACTTTTCTGAATATCTTCAATCAGCGCCGCCGCGGCATCATTGAAGCTGGCCTGATTCGCCTAGAACCTGGGGTTGATCCCGATCCGGTGATTGCTCGGCTCAAAACCATGATGGGCTCAGATTTGCTGGTTCTTTCCAAGGCGGAGTTTGTGGAGTTTGAGCGGCGCTATTGGGCGGAGAGCACGGCTATTGGCTTTATTTTCTCCCTGGGAACCATCATGGGGTTCGTGGTAGGCATTATCATTGTTTACCAGATTCTCTACACGGATGTTTCTGACCATTTAGCCGAATATGCTACCCTCAAGGCGATGGGCTATACGGATCTTTATTTGCTGGGGGTGGTGTTTCAGGAGGCAATCACTCTGGCAATTCTAGGTTATATTCCTGCTTTCTCTTTGGCTGTCCTACTCTATGATTTGACCCGCCGCTCTACTTTACTGCCTATCAGCATGACGACGGAGCGGGCGGTGTTGATTTTTGTGCTCATCGTCGTTATGTGTTTTATTTCCGGAGGAATTGCAGTGCGACGGCTACGGGCAGCAGATCCCGCCGATATTTTTTAAGCTTTCCTAGTTTTTTCCGTTTTCCCTGGTATCCTTGAGGCAATTATGAGTGCGCCAACTATTCATCTGGATCATCTGATTCGTAAGCAAGCTGCCACCTCCTCGGAACCGGTGATTCAAGTCACCGGGCTCAACCATTATTATGGGGAGGGATCCCTGCGCAAGCAGGTGTTGTTTGACATTGATTTGCAGGTGAATCCCGGTGAAATTGTCTTGATGACGGGGCCATCGGGTTCGGGGAAGACAACCCTGCTGACGCTGATGGGGGGGCTGCGGTCGGTGCAGGAGGGGAGTTTGAAGATTTTGGGGAAGGAGTTGCGGGGGGCAAGTCAGCGGGAATTGACGCGGATTCGCCGCCATATTGGCTATATTTTCCAGGGGCACAATCTGCTTAAGTTTTTGACGGCGCGGCAAAATGTGCAGATGGCCTTGGAACTGCATGAGGAGATCCCCCCAGGGGAGGTGAGGCGGCGGGCCGAGCAAGCCCTAAGGGCAGTGGGGCTAGGGGAGCGCCTGGAGTATTTTCCCGACAAGCTCTCTGGGGGACAGAAGCAGCGGGTCGCCATTGCCCGGGCCTTGGTGAGTCACCCCCAGTTGGTGCTGGCCGATGAGCCAACGGCAGCTTTGGATAGTAAGTCAGGTCGGGAAGTGGTGAACCTGATGCAGGCCCTCGCCCGGGAACAGGGCTGCGCCATCCTGATGGTCACCCATGACCACCGGGTTTTGGATATTGCTGACCGGATTGTCCACCTGGAAGATGGCCGCCTAGGGACAGCCCCAGAGGTCTATGCGGTCCACTGAGTGATGCCCACCCCCCAAGGACGCTGCCGCCGGAGCCAAGGCCGCAGCTGCTGACCCACCCGGATCACATGCCCATAGCCGACAGCCGTTTCCATGGCAGAGGAAATCACCGCATCCGGGCGGATCTGCCGGCACTGCTGCAGCAAACGATAGGGGCAGCCCCACAAACTGGGCTTGATCACCAAAACCCCAGGCCAATCCTGCCAAAGGCATAAATCTTTTCCCAAACTCTCGTCAATGGCAATAGGGGTAGGAAACTCTTGAGCCAACTGCCACAACCCATCGGGATCCCCAAGGGGCTGTTCTAGGTATTCCACGGGTTGATCCTGGCACCACTCCAGCCAAAAGCGGCTCTGATCCAGGGTGAGGCGGGCATTGGCATCCAAGCGAACTTGGGATCCCGGCGGCAGGCGGTGGAGGAGGGTGGTGAGGAGTTGTTGTTCCTGCTTGGGGGGGAGGAGGCCGATTTTGAGCTTGACGGTCACCGGCTGGGGAAAGTCAAGGGGTTGGCTGAGGGCTTGGGACAAAGAACCCAAAAGCCGAGCGGAGGTGGGCGGCCAGCCTAAGTCCGGCAAGGGGTTGAGCAGACAGGTAAAGCCAAACTGGGTCGCCGGCAGGTGATCGGGAATGGTGGTCAGCCATTCTGGATCCAAGTCGGCCGGTGCCCCCTGACAAAAGGCAATGGCTGCGGCTAAAGACTCACTGCCCCACCCAGGCAGGGGAGCAATTTCTGCCTGCCCCCCTGGCCCCGCCAGCAGGATCCCCTCCCGCACCGACCACACCCCCTCAGCCGTCACTAGGGGATCCCGGAAGGGGTGGTGGTAGCACTGCCAGTGCCAGCGCATGGGCTGCTTGTTTAGGTGCTGACGAACTGGTAGACGGTGTCGAGGAGTTCTTTAGGGGCATAGGGTTTGGTGATGTAGGCATTGCCCCCCTGGCGCAGGGCCCAGAAGCGGTCGAATTGCTCACTTTTGGAGCTGCAAAAAACGATCGGGATGTCTTTGAGTTTTTCTTCGGCCCGGATCATGCGACACAATTCCAGCCCACTTTTGCCGGGCATGACAATATCCAACAGGATTAAATGGGGGGCAGCATGGGATTGTAGCCAGGCCCAGCCTTCGTCCACGTCGCTTACGGTACTGACGGCAAATCCAGCCTGGGTCAGCAGGGCAGTGATGATTTTTTGCTCCGCATGACTGTCTTCAACAACCAAGATGGTGCGCATGATGGCGTGCTCAGCGATACCGGTTTTAGTATAGCGACTTCTGCCCCCAGAAACCTGCTGACAACCATACTGCTCAACCTGAGAAATGGGATGGCCGTTGCAATGATTGTTATTCCAGATAACTGACCTTTCCCTAGGGCTGCCGCCTAAAATAAGAAAGAATCGGAGGTGGCTGCAGATGTTCGACAGCCTGGTGGTGATCATTTTCATGCTGGCCGGAGCTGGCTTGGGATTTTATGGGCTGGATTTTTTGCCCGCCGCAACCCTGCAACATGCCAATGTGGAAGGAGCCCGCTTTGTCACGGGTGGCTTTGGCCTGCTGAGCGGACTGGCCCTGGGATCCCTGATGCGCTGGCTCTACCACCGTTTTGAGGCCAATGTGCGGGCTTTGTCCCCAGATGCTTTGGTGACTCGCTCGGTGGGGTTGGTGATTGGGCTGGTGATTGCCAATTTGTGTATGACGCCGGTGTATTTGTTGCCACTGCCGAAGGCGTTGGATTTCATTGAACCGCTGACGGCGGTTTTTCTCAGTTTGGTTTTTTCCTACTTGGGGACGACGGTGGCGGATACCCACGGCCATTCTCTGATCCGACTGTTCAATCCCAACTATGGCTTGCAGGCAGCCATGATTGCCGAGGGCAGCATGAACCCCGCTGTGGTCAAGGTTCTTGATACTAGCAGCTTGATTGATGGGCGGGTGCTGACACTGCTGGAGAAAAATTTCTTGGAAGGGCGGCTGCTGGTGCCGAAGTTTGTCTTGGCTGAGCTGCAAACCATTGCCGATAAGGCCGACCCGCAAAAACGGGAACGGGGACGCTTGGGCTTGGATCGGGTGCAGCGGCTGCGGGATCTCTATCCGGACCGGCTCTTGATCCAGGATGTCCAATACGGTGATCTCACCAGTGTGGATGACAAGTTGATCCGCCTAGCCCAGACCTTGGGCGGGATGCTGGTGACCACGGACTACAACCTGAAAAAGGTGGCAGCGGTGCAGGGGATCCCGGTGTTGAATCTGAATGAGTTGGCGGAGGCGTTGCGGCCGGTGTATTTGCCGGGGGATAGTTTGTCGTTGAAAATTACCCGGGAAGGGAAGGAACCGGGGCAGGGGGTGGGCTACCTGGAGGATGGGACGATGGTGGTGGTGGAGGATGGCAGTGATTTTATTGGCAAAAAGCGGGACATTATTGTCACCAGTGCTTTGCAAACCCCGGCGGGGCGCATGATTTTTGCTAAGTTGCAAACCCCTGCCCCCCCTGCCAAGGTCAGCAGCTCTTCCTGACATAACTGCCGACGCTCACCTACAGTCGAGCGCGGGGCTTGCCGCCAATCCAGCTACAGAAACTTTGTCCCCCCACCCCCTGAACAATGGCGGATGAGTTTGCTAGCCTATGGGCAACTTCTCTTCCATCTGCACCATGTCTCGAAAGTTTCTCTTGTTGGGGGGGCTATGGCTCCTGGCACGCCCAGTTTGGGGGCAATCGGTTCAATCCACGTCCCTGCCAGGGCGGGTCGAGGCGGTTCTGGGCGGGGACAATGTGTTGATCCGCATCAATGGGGAACTGGTGAATGTGGATCTGGCCAATATCTCCCCACCTTGGGATGCCAACCGCAATTGGGATCAACAGGCGGCAGCCCGATTGGCAGAAATCCTTCCCCCGGGAACCAGTGTGATGGTGGATCCAGCCTGGCGCATCGGTGATCAACTCTATGCCTATGTCTATACCCAAAATGGGCTGGTGAATCTACAACTGCTGCGGGAGGGAGTGTCCCTGCCCCGGGGGATCCCGCGGGGGGAGACCCTGCGCCAGTGGTACAATGAGGCGACCTTAGCGGCTCAACATGCGGGGCTGGGTTATTGGCAGCAATCTATGGCCGTATCCTCGGCCCCGGCCCTGCCGGCTTTACCCCCTAGGGCAGCCTACTGGGGGTTGGGGGGAGCGGTGCTGGTGGCAACCCTGATCTCGGTGGGGCATGCCTGCAAGGCTTGGCTGCGGGATCCGCAACGGCAACAGCGCCAGCAGCAACGGCGGGCCCGGCGCCAGTTACCCCAGGTGCTGGCGACTCACAAGCGCCTGCAACGCCAGTACCAACGCTTGCAGGAGCAGATGGAAACCTGTTTGCAGATGGCAGAGGCGGCGGTGCTGGTGGGCAAGGACGATAAGGCACGGCAGGCGTTGCTGCAAAAGCGCACCTACCAGCAGCAAGCAGAAGCTCTCGCCCAGGAATTGCAAGCCCTGGAGCAGCAGATCGAATCCCTGCGCCGCCCTTCCCCACCGCCACTGCCGGAGGAACTCTAGATCACTGCCCCCTAAAATCAAATCAATAACCGGAATCACCAAAATGACGCCTAAAGCCTATCGCCACCTGGATACGGTCACAGCTTTTTTTGTGGCCGTGCTGCTGATCTCCAATGTTGCCTCTACCAAAATTGTCAACCTGGGATCCCTGACCTTTGACGGAGGGACGTTGATCTTTCCCCTCAGCTATATCTTTGGGGATGTGCTCACGGAGGTCTATGGCTATGGGGTTTCCCGTAAGGTGATCTGGCTAGGTTTTATCAGTGCGGCGGTAATGGCAGGCATCTTTGCCTGGGTGGGATCTTTGCCGGCTGATCCCAGTTGGCCCTACCAGGCAGCCTATGAGCAGATCTTGGGAACAACGCCGCGAATTGTGGTAGGTAGCCTGCTGGCCTATTGGCTGGGCAATTTTGCCAATGCCTTCGTCCTGGCCAAGCTGAAGGTGCTCACGGAGGGCAAATGGCTGTGGCTGCGCACCATCGGCTCAACGTTGGTGGGACAGCTGGTGGATACCTTGGTGTTTGCCACCATCGCCTTCTGGGGATCCCTGCCGGGGGAGGTGTGGGTGGCTTTGGTGGTCTCCAATTATGTGTTTAAGTGTGGGGTGGAAGCAATCATGACCCCGGTCACCTATGGGGTGGTGTTCTGGCTGAAGCAACAGGAACAAGAGGACTGGTTTGACCGGGAGACCAACTTCAATCCCTTTGGCTTACTCTCCCGCTGATACAATCAAAAAACTTTGTCTGGGAATTGACCATGCCATCCCGTCTTACCCTGGCGGTGCTCGTCTCAGGGCTTGTCTGGCTACTCACGCTCTGGGGCAGTACCTCCCCCCAGCCCACCTGGCTCGGGATCCCGATTTGGTACTGGCGGGCGGGGGGGCTGCTGCTGTTACTGATCCCTGTCAATGCCTATGGAGTCGGGCGCCGTGAACCCTGAAACCCTGATTAGCCTAACGGCCGTGGGCTCCTACCTGCTGCTCCTGGCCGGCATTGGTCTGTGGAGCTTCCGCCACAGCGGTCGGGATCCCGTCAGCTACTTTTTGGCTGACCGCGGCTTGCAGGGGCTGGTGCTGACCTTGACCCTGTTGGCAACGCTCCTGAGTGCTTTTACCTTCATCGGCATCCCAGCAGATGCCTATACCCACGGGTTGGGGATCTTTTTAGGGGTAGGGGTGACGGATGCGCTGCTAGGGATTGTGTTTGCCACGGTGGGCTATCGCCTCTGGCAGCTGGGGCGGCAGCAGGGATTGATTACCCCTTCCGAGTTCTTTGCCTGGCGCTTCCAAAGTCCCCTGCTGGGCTGGCTCTACTCCCTCAGCGCCCTCCTGTTTACCGCCCCCTACATCAGTATCCAGATCATTGCCGGCGCCAGAACCCTATCCACCCTCTTGGGGATCCCCTATCTGCCCTTGGCGGTGGTGTTGGCGGTGGTGATTTTGCTCTATGTCCTGCTGGGGGGATCCCGGGCGGTGGTGTGGACGGATGTGGTGCAGGGGGTGATTTTGGTATTGGGGATGGTGTTAGCTTGTGGTGCTTTGGTGGGTCGGATTCCCGAGATCCCTGGGGAGTTGCGGCCGTGGTTGAGTTTGCCGGGGCCGACGGGGCGCTGGACCTGGCAGGGGTTGATCAGCTATCAGCTTTTGATTGTGATGGCTGTGCCCCTGTTTCCCCAGATTTTCCAGCGCTTTTACATGGCTAGAGGGGCCGAGGTGTTTCGCACCATGGCTGTAGCTTGGCCGGGGTTGATTGTCTTGGTATTTTTCCCGGCCACGCTGATCGGCGTTTGGGGGCGGGTGCTGTTTCCGGATTTGCAGCGGGCCGAGTTGGTCATGCCCCAAGTTTTGCAAATCCTGCCTAGCGGTCTAGGGGCGGTGGTGATGGTAGCCGCCTTAGCAGCTCTGATGTCCACCGCCGATTCCCAACTGCTGACCACCAGTTCCTTGGTCACCCAAGATTGGATTCGTAAGTGGGTGTCCCTTGCCCCGGAGCAAGAGCGGCGGCTGGGGCAAGGGGTTGTCGTGGTCATTGGCGTGATCTCCTTTGCCATTGCCGTCAACCCCCCAGGCTTGATCGTGGAGATGGCCACCTGGAGTTTTCAGGGTAGCGCCATGCTCTTCCCCCTGGTGATAGCCGGCTTGTACTGGCCACGGGTGAGCCGGGCCGGGGCTGTGGCCGGGGGCTTTGTTTCCTCAGCATTGACCTTGGCATGGCTAAGTGGGATCCTACCCCAGACATGGCTAGGGGGGTGGTTGCCCGTGATTCCGGCTACCCTGATCGGCACCGCCATCTTAATAGTCGTCAGCCTCCTCACCCCACCTTTAGTGGGACAAAATCTGGGACAGGAATAGGCGGCTGCGTTCTTCCTTGGGATTACTGAAAAATCCTTGGGGGGTATTTTCTTCCACAATCATCCCCCGGTCAAAAAAGATAATCCGATCCGCCACCTCCCGAGCAAACCCCATCTCATGGGTGACACAGAGCATCGTGATCCCTGAGCGGGCCAGCTCCCGCATCACATCCAACACCTCCTTGATCATCTCCGGATCCAAAGCCGACGTCGGTTCATCAAACAACAACACCGTCGGATTCATCGCCAAGGCCCGGGCAATCGCCACCCGCTGCTGCTGTCCCCCCGACAACTGCCCCGGATATTTGTGGGCCTGTTCCCGGATCCCCACCCGCTCCAACAACTCCAAGGCCCGCTCCGTAGCTGCCACCTTACTCATCTTCTTGACATGGATCGGTCCCAAAGTCACATTTTGCAGCACCGTCAAATGGGGAAACAAATTAAACTGCTGAAACACCATCCCCACTTCCCGGCGAATAGCATCAATGTTGCGCAAATCGTGGGTCAACTCAATCCCATCCACCACAATCCGTCCCCGCTGATGTTCCTCCAGGCGATTGATAGTGCGGATAAACGTGGACTTCCCCGACCCAGAAGGCCCACAGATCACCACCACCTCCCCACGGCGAATCGTCGTGGTAATCCCCTTCAACACATGAAAATCCCCATACCATTTGTGCACATCCTCACAAACAATAATCGTCTCCGTGGCCTTAGCTGTATCCGTTGCCGTCACCGTGGTCATGGGGATCCTAAAAGCAAGTTTCCTCTAGCATCTCAGGAAAATCCCCCAAGAAGGGTAGTCATCGTAACATTTTTTCCCCAACGCCCGTGGCATCGTGATCCCTATTGTGCAAACTGTCTTGATTTTCAGGAGTAGCCATGAAATCCATCCTACGTTGGCTGACCCTAGCCATTGGGGTTGCCACCCTACTCATCGGTGTGGTGCTCATCCCCAGTCCTGCCCAGGCCCAAAGCACCTTTCAACGGGTGAAACAACGGGGAGAACTGATCTGCGGGGTCAACAACCAATTGGTGGGCTTCGGCAACGTAGATGCCACCGGTAAATATGTGGGTTTTGATATTGACATTTGCCGGGCTGTGTCCGCAGCCATCTTTGGGGATCCCGACAAGGTGCGCTATGTGTATTTGACGGCAGCGGCCCGCCAGTCGGCGATGCAGGCGCGGGAGGTGGATCTGATGAGCCGCAACACCACCTGGACCCTGACCCGGGACCGGGAATGGGGGGTGACCTTTGGGCCCACCACCTACTACGACGGGCAGGGGTTTATGGTGCGTAAAGCCCTGAATGTCAAGTCCCTCAAGGATCTGGCCGGGGCCACCATCTGTGTGATTGCCGGGACGACCACGGAATTGAACCTAGCCGACACCTTCCGGGCCATGAACATTCCCTTCACCCCCGTCACCTTTGATGGGGACGATTCCTCCTACAATGCCTACGATGAAGGGCGCTGCGATGCCATTACCTCCGACCAAAGCGCTTTGATTGCCCGCCGCACTAGCTTGAGAAATCCTGATGACCACGTGATTCTGGGAGATGTGATCTCCAAAGAACCCCTCGGCCCGCTGGTCTCCCAGGGGGATGAGCAGTTCTCCGACATTATGAACTGGACTGTTTTTGCACTGTTTTATGCGGAAGAAAAGGGTATTACCAGTGCCAATGTGGATCAGTTCCTCAACTCCCAAGACCCCGATATTCGCCGTTTCTTAGGTCAGGATGGCAACTTGGGTGAGGTGCTCGGACTTCCTAAAGATTGGACGGTCAAGATCATCAAAGCTGTGGGCAATTATGGGGAAATGTTTGATCGCCACCTGACACCTCTCGGGGTAGAACGGGGTCTGAATCGCCCCTACAACCAAGGGGGCATTCAATACGCTCCCCCCTTCCGCTAAACCTCTGATGGGGGATCCCGAGCATGGTTGAGCGTCCTTCCCTGGCAGCTACGGTGGAAGCCCGGCCTCCATGGTGGCGAGACGATCGGGTGATCAAAGTCTTGCTCCAGGTGGCCTTTGTGGCTGGGGTTGTCTTGGTGGGGAGTGTTCTCTGGCGCAACCTCCAGATCGGCTTGGCCCGGGCCGGGTTGAGCTTGGGGTTTCACTTCCTCAACAATTCCGCCAACTTCGGTATCACCGAAGGGATCCCCTACGACCCCTCGGAGAGTTATCTGAAGGCCTTTTGGGTGGGGACGGTCAACACTATTTGGCTGTCTTCCCTCAGTATTGCTTTGGCAACGGTGATGGGGCTGGTGCTAGGGGGGGCGCGGCTGTGTAGTAGTTGGCTGGCGCGGCAGTTGGCATTGATTGTCACTGAGGTTTTCCGCAATGTGCCGGTGCTGCTGATCATCATGTTTTGGTATCAGGGGGTGATCCTGATGCTGCCGACGGTGCGAGAAAGCCTCTCGGTGGCAGGGTTGATTTTCATCAGTCAGCGGGGGGTGAAGTTGCCGGGGTTGGCGGTCACCCTCTGGATTATCCCTGCACTAGGTGCATTGGTGGGGGTGGCTTGGGGGCTAGCAGTACTCATAGCTAAGCAGCGACCTGATGTGATGCCTTGGCAGCGGTGGGGGCTAGCGGCCTTGGGTGGGCTCCTGGCGGCCGGGTGCGTATGGCTGCTGGTGCCAGAACCCCCTTTGGCCTTGGATATTCCTGTGTTGGAGCGGTTTAATTTCCGGGGGGGCATTGCCCTGTCAGCGGAATTTACCGCCATGCTGTTGGGGCTGGTCACCTACACAGGGGCCTATATTGCCGAGGTAGTGCGGGGAGCATTCTTGGCGGTCCCCAAGGGGCAGTGGGAAGCAGCCCGGGCCCTGGGGCTCTCGGAGTGGCAGACCTTTGCGCAGGTGATTACCCCCCAAGCCCTGAGGATTATGATCCCCTCTTTGAATACCCAGTATTTGACCTTGATTAAAAACTCTAGCCTGGGGATTGCCGTAGGCTATTCGGATATGTTCAACATCAGCAGCACAATTATCAATCAATCCGGTCGTTCGGTGGAAATGTTTGCCATTGTCATGGCTGCCTATTTGACCATGAATCTCTGTGTTTCCTATGGCATGAACTGGTTAAATAATCGCGTGAAATTGGTGGAACGCTAATGGCTATTGCTGAACCAACCCTGCGCCCGCCCCAGGCAGCCTTCGATTGGCAACGCTGGCTGCGTAAAAACTTTTTCGACTCCTGGTGGACCACAGCCCTAACCATCCTGTCGGTTCTGGTGGCGATCTGGGCAGTGCGCCTGTTCTGGCATTGGGCCTTCGGAGCAGCGAACTGGGCGGTGATCCCCAACAACCTCAAGGTCTTGATGAGTGGCACCTACCCCATTGACCAACTCTGGCGGGTGTGGCTGACTATGGGCCTGGTGCTGGCGGCTTTGGGGGTGGCGGGCGGCGCCTGGGGCGGGGTGCTGCGCCAGTATGTGATTGGCCTTGCCACTCTCTGCGCTATCCTCGCCCTCATCCCCTTGGGATCCCAATCTCAGCTTTTTCTGGCTGGGATAGCGGCGACAACGGCGGGATCTTTGGCTGTGGGTTGGCAGCGGCGGTCTTGGCAGTTGCCGACGATTGTGGTGTGGGTGTTGCTGTTGCCGGTGTGTTTGGTGATTTTGTTGGGGGGGGCGGGGTTGCCCTCGGTGCGGGTGGAGCAGTTGTCGGGGTTACTGCTGACCTTGTTGTTGGCAGCGATTGCTTTGATAGTGGCCTTTCCGATCGGAGTGCTGTTGGCCTTAGGGCGGACGAACACGGAACTACCGGTGATTAAGATCTTTTGCACCTTATTGATTGAATTGATCCGGGGGGTACCCCTGACAACGATTTTGTTTGCTGCTTGGCTGTTGGTGCCCCTGTTTTTGGAAGGGATGACCGTGAACCTCCTGGTTAGGGCAGAGGTGGGGTTTATTTTGTTTACAGCGGTGTATGTGGCAGAGGATGTGCGGGGGGGCCTGCAATCGGTATCGCGGGGACAGATCGAGGCAGCCCGGGCCCTAGGACTCAACCCTTTTCAGATTACAGCTTTGGTGGTATTGCCCCAGGCTTTGCGGGTAGCGGTACCGGCTTTGGTGAATGCTTTTTTGACCCTGTTTAAGGATACCTCTTTGGTGTTTATTATTGGCATGATTGATTTGCTGGCAGCAGGGAGAATTGCCTATACCAATCCCCAATGGCTGGGCACGCAAAAAGAGGTTTTGTTTTTTGTGGGGGTGATTTATTTTATCTGCTGTTTTGCCATGGCCTATGCTGCCAAGGCGGTGGAAAAATCCCTCGGCTTAGGGAAGCGCTAGACCAATAGGCTTATCAATAATTTTGGCTATCAGATCTAGAGACAGGGTCAAGCCCTGTATCCTTGAGGCTGACGACTGAGCACACTTGCCCAAGAAATTTCGGCTAAGTATTGGGCAGTCAGAAGCAAAATATCAAGAGGGGTTTTGCTAAATAACGGCACAGTTCCTAACCTAAAGCTAAACTTCAAACTTTCTTGGGATCATCTTTACGACTTTTGGGAGAGTTCTCATGCCTCAGCGAAACACACTGATATGCACGGTTGGAACAAGTCTTTTTGACGCAAATTTAAGTCGCCCATCTGCAGATAGAACCGATGCTCCCGATAATTGGGGAGCTATTCGCAGAGCTTACAATGAGCAAAATTGGCAAGCATTAGCTTCGGAAATGCTGAAACTTTCCCCGACGGAAAGACTATGTGGTGCTGAAATTAACACAATAGAAGAATCCCGAAGAAAAAACTGGCTTTCCCTAGAGAACCTGATTTTTCTGGTTTCCGACACAGAAAAGGGCAAAAATACCGGTAAGTTTTTGCAGCTTTACTTTCAACAACGCAGGGACTTAAAGCTGCGAAATCTGGAATATCAGGTTATTGATAACCTTCAAGATCAGCACCCTAAGGACTTCAAACGCTATGGATTGAGGAATCTTGTGCGTGAAATAGGACAATACATCCAAAGGTTTGGTGGTACAGATTACATAGCAATTGATGCAACGGGGGGATATAAGGCCCAGATAGCAATTGCTGTTATCGTCGGGCAAGCACTCAACATACCTGTTTTCTACAAGCACGAGCGATTTTCCGAAATTATAGATTTTCCTCCCTTGCCCATATCCTTTGACTATGAGATCCTAGCCCAAAATGCAGATTTATTGACAGATTTTGAGCGTGGCAAAGCATTCTCCCATGATGAACTTACAGAAGTTGATGAGAAGTTACGTGTTCTTTTGACAGAAGTTTTAGTTGATGGGCAACCAGTATATGAGTTAAGTCCGATAGGGCAGATATACTTAACCGGTTTTCGTATTCGCAACCCTAAATCAATAAATCTTGTACCCGCAGTCAATAAAACACGGCCTTCATTTCGCGATGACCATTACCCAATAGATTTTAAGGATTTTGTGGAAAAAGTATGCCGGGAAAACCCCTGGATAGTTACAGCAAATTCACTGCCATATGACAAGCAAAAGTCAATTAAGGGCATTGGCTTTCATGTGCGTGAGGAAGGGGATGCCAAGCAAAGACGTCTGATCGGAACTTATCAAGATAAAAATGGATTTGGTGCAAGGTTCCAGATACACTTGACCGATGAGTCTTTGGCTGCTATGACCTGGGCAGCGGATTACCTCAATCAGCGATATAAACCCTACTAAAATCAGCCCGCAGCCAGTCAGCCAATTTGGGTCGGCTCGCCCGTGAGCATCCCCTGCACTTGCAAATCATGCAAACGCCGATACAACCCCGATTGACGACGTAATAATTCTTGATGGGATCCCTGTTCAACGATCTGGCCGGCTTCGAGTACCAGAATCTGGTCGGCAGAGCGTACGGTGGAGAGCCGGTGGGCAATGACAATCACGGTGCAGGTGCCAAACAGGTTCTCGAGGGCCAGTTGGATCAGGCGTTCGGATTCGGAATCCAGGTTGGAGGTGGCTTCGTCCAAAATCAAAACCTGCGGCTGCATCAGAATAGCCCGGGCAATCCCCAGCCGCTGCCGCTGACCCCCGGACAGGCGGATCCCCCGCTCCCCAACAATGGCCTCATAACCGCCAGGTAAGTCCTGAATAAAATCGTGAGCCCGCGCCAGCTTGGCCGCCGCAATCGCCTGGGCGGGATCCCGATGGGGTTGGCCGTAGAGGAGGTTATGTAAGACGGTGCCGTTAAACACTTCCACTTCCTGGGGAACAATGGCCAGGCGAGAGCGGTAGGCCTGCAGGTCAAACTGGCGAATATCCTGCCCATTCCAGAGGATCTGCCCCTCGCTGGGATCCATAAAGCGATAGAGCAAGCGGGTGAGGGTGGATTTGCCGGAGCCGGAAGGACCAACCAAAGCAATGGTGGAAAAGGGAGGAAAGGTAGCATTCAAATGGCGCAAAACCGGCGGCAAATGCTCCTGATAACGAAAACTGAGATTTTTTAACTCAAGGGTGACCCCCTGCTGCTCCGGGATCCCGAGGGGGCCGCTGGGGGGTTCTTGGAGGGGGAGGTGGAGGAATTCGTCGAGCCATTGGATGGCGCTGGTGGAGGTGGTGAGGAGTTCGATGGGTTCCCGCAGGCTGCTGACTTCGGCGCGGATGATTTGGGCGACGGTGATGGCGGTGATCATGCTACCGACGGTAATGTGTCCGTTGAGGACCAGGTAGGCACTGGTGGCAATAATGACGCTGAAGGAAAAATTGAGCAGCAGCCAGGTCCAGGTTTCCGCCGCATGAAACCGCCAGTAGGCTTTCCAGCCCATGAATTTCCAAAAGCGTTCCAGCCAGTGGTGCCCCCGCTGCCGTTCCCGCTCCCCTTGGACAAAGGACTTGACCGTGCGGATGTTGAGAACCACTTCCGACAGCCGGCTCATAATCCGGTCCAACATCCGCTCTCCCAGATTAATATAGGGCTGTAAATCCACAAATAAACGGGAAATAATCAGCATACAAACGCCGATGGTCACCACAAAAACACCCGCTAATAAAGGGCTAATGCTGAAAAATAAGAGGGTGGTCATAGATAAGGTAGAAATCACCAAGATCCCCCCCTGCACTAAGCTAATGTAAAGCAGTTGCAGCTTGTTGATCGCCCGCTCCAAACGAGAGACCAAAAGCCCACTATTGTGGGTCTCAAAATAGACCAGGGGCAAGCTGATAATTTTCCGGTAAGCCTGCTGATGCAAACGGGTGGTCATCTGCACAGCGGTCAGACGCTTGAGAAAATGCACGGTCAAAACTTCTAAAGGTGCCACCACGTTGATCGCCACAAAAATGATGCAAATCCCCACCACCGCCACCACCCGGGGATCCCAAGGAAAGAAGGCTTGCAGCCAGTTGCGCCAGTAGTCCAGCCAAAGGGGTAGGGATCCCGAGCCAGTGAGGACGGTGACAAACAGCCCCAGCAGGTAGGGGCGGCAGAGATTGATGACAGCGAAGAACAGCCCGGCCACGGCAATCAGGGCGGTTACCGGCCAGTAGGGGAGGATAAAGCGAGCAACAGAACGCAAAGCACCCATGGACATCGAGGAGTCTTTTTTTCATCCTCACCGGGATCCCGAGCTAGGTGCAACCGGCCAGTAAACCGGCTAGCCGTTCCACCAGGATCTGAGGTAGAGGCGGCAGGGGATCCCAACCTCCTAGGCGCAGGGTCAAGTCAGGGCTGGTTTGCAGGATTTCGATCACGGGCTCGCGGCTGCTGTGGATGGTGGCTAGGAGTTGCAGGCCGTAGCCTTGACAGCAGTCGTGCCAATCCCTTAGGAGTGCTGGATTGTGGCTGACAAGCAGGTAGTGGGTGCAGGCTTGCAGCAGGGGGGCTTTGGCAGGGTCAATTTTGCCCCCCAGGTCAACGAGCACCAGTTTTTTTTGCCGACGTAGCTCCCGGACCACCTGGGCTTGGTAGTCAAAAAAAGTTGGGGTGGGTTGTCCTTTGCAGCCTTGTTTGAGGGCATGGATCAGGGTGCCATCCAGGTTTTGGGCTTCCAGGTCTAGCAGCCAATTGCCTTCCCCGTCCCAGTTGCCGCGCTGCAGATAGATATTGGGCTCCTGGGTCAGCAGTTGCTCAAACAAGGCCTGAGCCAAATGACTTTTGCCGCTGTTGGGGGGGCCGACGATGGCAACCGCCGGACCAGGGACGGGTAAAGGCCCCTGCCGCCAGGGGATCACCTGGCCTACCCGTGCTTCCGGGGCATGGCTACTGACCACCACCCCCCCCGGAAAGCGGGGATCATAGCAAGCCACCCACTTACAGTGGTGGCATTCGTGCACCAAAAAGCCGTACAGCCATATTGGGGCCCGGCCAGTGATGATCACTCCCTGACTGGGATCCAACTCCCTGGGCAGCTTGACACAACGTAAGTCTGCCGGTTGAATAATGCGGTCCGGGTTAGTCAGCTCAAGCTGCACCACCTGAAAAAACCCCGGCTCCCCAGGCTGCCAAGTGAGTTGAACGGGTGAACCCATAGGCTCCTCTCAAACACATGCGGATCCCAATTTCACCGGGCTTAGCAATGGCCGATGCTATGCCTGATGGGCCTGACGGCTCAACAGCTCAGCAAACGCCGCCAAACTCAAAGATCCCTGGTCACCGCCGTGGCGACTGCGGACACTGACGGTTTGCTGGGTTTGCTCCTGTTCCCCCACCACCACCATAAAAGGGATTTTGCTTTTTTCCGCCGTGCGGATTTTTTTCGGCAAACGCTCACTGCTGGCATCCACCTGCACCCGCCAGCCCTGACCCAGCAAAAACTCCTGCACCCTCCGGGCATAGGGGAGATAGGGATCGGACACAGGCAGGATCCGCACCTGCTCCGGCGCCAGCCACAGGGGAAAATCCCCTGCATACTGCTCAATCAAAATCCCCACCAACCGCTCCAAAGAACCAAAAGGCGCCCGATGGATCATCACCGGCCGCTGCCGAGAACCATCCTCAGCCACATATTCCAGCTCAAAACGCTGCGGCAATTGGTAGTCCACCTGCACCGTCCCCAACTGCCACTCCCGCTCCAACACATCCCGGAAAATAAAATCCAACTTCGGCCCATAAAACGCCGCCTCCCCAATCCCCAAAAAATGCGGCATCTCCAACTGCTCCACCGCCCGCCGAATCGCCCCCTCCGCCTTAGCCCAATCCTGGGGATCCCCAAGGTACTTATCCGATTGGGGGTCGCGGAAGCTGAGGCGGGCACGAAAATCCCGCAGCCCCAAGCGACCAAACACCGACAGAATCAGATCCACCACCTTGAGAAATTCGCTGTCCAATTGTTCTGGGGTAACGAAGAGGTGGGCATCATCCACCGTGAAGCCCCGCACCCGCGTCAGTCCCCCCAATTCTCCTGATTGTTCATAGCGATAGACCGTACCGAACTCCGCATAGCGCAGGGGCAAATCCCGGTAGGAGCGCAGCTCACTTTTATAGATTTGAATATGAAAAGGACAGTTCATCGGCTTCATGACAAAGCCCTGCTCCAAGTGCCGGGCTTCCTCATTTTCACTCATCATCGGGAACATATCTTGCTTATATTTTTGCCAGTGCCCAGAGATCTTAAACAAATCCACCCGGGCAATGTGGGGCGTGACCACCGGCAAATAGCCCCGTTTGAGTTGTTCTTGGCGGAGGTAATCTTGCAACGTATCCCGCAAAACAGTCCCCTTCGGCGTCCAGAGGGGCAACCCCGGCCCCACATCCTCCGAGAACACAAATAGCCCCAACTCCCGTCCTAACTTGCGGTGATCCCGCTGTTTGGCTTCTTCGAGACGGCGCTGATATTCCTTCAGTTGCTCTGGGGTTTCCCAAGCCACCCCATAGATGCGCTGGAGTTGGGCATTCTTTTCATCCCCCCGCCAATAGGCCCCCGCCACACTCACCAAATCAAAGGCCTTGGGATGGATTTCTTTGGTGTTTTCCACATGGGGCCCGGCACACAAATCCCACCATTCATTCCCCAAATGGTAAAGGCTAATCACTTCCGATTCCGGAATACTGGCCAGGATTTCTAGCTTGTAGCGCTCCCCCAAAGCTTCGATGCGAGCTTTGGCTTCCTCCCGGGAGATCTCTTCACGAATCACCGGCAAGCCCCTTTTGATAATGTTTTGCATTTCCCTTTTGATGGCCTGCAGATCCTCCGGCGTAAAATGATGGGGGCTATCAAAATCGTAGTAGAAACCGTAGTCCGTAGCCGGGCCAATGGTCACCTGGGTACCGGGGAAGAGCTTCTGAACCGCCATCGCCATCACGTGCGAGCAGGTGTGGCGGATGCGCTCAAGGCGGGGGGATTCAGCGGTGCGCGGCAAGCTAATCTTTTCGGCATTCTCGCCCATGTTCTCAAGTGGCTCAGGATAACCCTCTCATTCTATCAGGCAACCCATAAATGCCGCACATAACGCCAGGTCAAAAATAAGTTTAAGGCCAAAAATACCTGAACAACCAAAACATACAGCACCTTCAATACCTCCCCTAAATAGGGACGTACACCCTCAGGGATCCCGCTCATATCCGTATGTTTGAGCCAGTGGACAAGTCCCAGCACTTGCACACTATGAACGGGCAGGCAGTAGCGGCTCATGCTTTTTTGGATCAGCGGACTCATCCCACTAACCGCAATGTAAAACATCACCCAAGCCGCAACATGAAAACTCAGGCGTTCCTGCCATTTTTCGCTTTTTCCCAGCAGCACACTCACCCCATCCAAAAGGCCGGTCACCAGCAAAGATCCCAAGGTAATGGGGACAAATAATTGACTGAGGGGATCGGCCCAGCCTTGATCCGTGAGAGCCGCTTGCAGGGAAAGTAACTTCTGCCAGTAGTTTTGGGAAAGTAGGTAGGTTTTGGGCTGAAAAATCGCCCAATAATTCGCTCTAACACCGGTAAAATAGCGCTGCATTTCCAGATAGAGATCCCAGCGCCCGAAGCGAACCTGACAGTACAGAAAAAAACTCAGCCCCCCCAGCAATCCCAGAAAGATGGCTGCCCCGGCCCAAAAAAGTCGCCGCCTGCGGGATCCCGAATCTCCCTTGAGGGCATAGAAAGCAGGGACCAAGGCAACCGGTAGTCCCACAATGCGGGTAGCACTCATAACCAAACCATGAATGCCGGCTACCACCATCAGTAAAGGGGCATCTGTGTAGTGTGACCAGTAGAGAAATCCCAGCAGACTGGCCATAAATAGGGATTCACTGTAGCCCACATTCAAGAAAAAAGCCGTAGGGTAGATCAGAATGACCAAGCTGGCTAAAATCTGCCAAAAAATCGGAATTTGCCAGCGGCGAAAAAACAGAAAAATATAGATCCACATCCAGCAGCAAAATAGATGGGCTGTCACATAAAGTCCGATTTCATGGCTAATTCCCAGAAGGCTGCTGACCCAGGCTACGGCAATCGGATAGCCTGGGAAAAAAGCAGCATTGCTCTGCTCAAAATTGATCACATGGAATCCAAAAAACTGATAGCCATGCCGCAAAATGCTCAAATACCAAAAACTATCCCGCTGACTGAGGGCAGGGAAGGTGGTGGCATAATCTCCCCGGTGAGTCCAAAGATAGATCATGACAATCTGGACTAAGGTCAGGGTAAGGCTGGGGAAAAAAACATACAAACAGAAGTGGGAACACTTCTCCCAAATCTGGCCGGCTAGCTTTTGAAAATCTTGGGTGATCATTTAAGCTTTCACCACGACCTGAGCGGGCTGGCTGGGGGGCACTCTCATTTGTTCCTGATACTCGTCATCAGAATTGACCTCCCAAAGATTGTGGGTATGGGGTCGGGAGATATTCTCCGCCGCCAGGATCCCCATCAGTAAACTATGATCTTGATTATTGTACTTGAAGGATCCATAGCGTCCCACCAATTGTAAGTTCTCAAATTGCTTTAGGTAGTCCTGTAAAATTGCTAAATCTTGCTTATAATTGCCGGCATAAATGGGATAGGTGCGCGGCAATCGCACCACAAATCCCCCCACAACCGGCTGATCCTGCAATAACTCAATCTGACGTAACTCCCGCTCCGCTAAAGCCGCTAACTCAGCCTCGCCCGCCTGCCACAGGGGATCCCCAAAATTACACCAGTATTCACAGCAAAGGGGGGTTTGCTCTTGGTTGGGCAGCATCGCCGGCGACCAATTGGCAAAATTCGTCACCCGACCCAAAGTAACATTAGGGTCATTGATATAGAGCCAATTATCAGGAAATAATTGGGATCCCTGAATAATCAGATAAACTAAAATTGTGTTGCGAAATTTCAAGTTTCGGGCGGCTTGAATAACAGAACTAGGGGGGAAATCCCGCAGATTCTGCACCAAAACTGTCAGGGGAATAGAGGAAATAACATGGGCGGGAGAAACAATCTCCTCCTGTTGTGTTTTCAGATTTTTCAAATGCAAATGGGTGATTCGGGATCCCTGATGATGGAGGGTGGTGACTTCGGTATTGAGGAGAATTGTTTGCCCTTGTTGTTGTAGGTAGCTAAGCATCGTTTCATAGAGTTGCCCCGATCCCAGGCGGGGAAACTGGAACTGATCGATGAGGGTTTTGACTTTGCCGCTGCTGCCCAAAAAGGCTGTGCGAATCGCCTGCCAAAGATTCAGACCTTTGATGCGCTGGGCTGCCCAATCGGCGCTGATCTCGGTACAGGGGATCCCCCAGAGTTTTTCGGTGTAGCCCTGGAAGAAGATCTCAAACAGTCGGGAGCCAAATTGGGCCTTGACCCATTCGGCGAAGTTTTGGGGTTTGGGGCGGGGGATGAGTTGGGACCAGAGATAGGAGGTGATAATGCGCAAGCTTTCCCACCAGCCCACTTTTTGTAGCACTTCTAGGGCCTTGACGGGGTACTGAAAATAGATCCGCCGGTAGTAGATGCGGGTTAAGCGTCGGACTGTCACCTGCTCTGATCCCAGGACTTGGTTCCACAGATCCAGAACCGGCTGGATTTTGGTAAAAAATCGGTGCGGCCCCAAATCCAGAATAAAGCCTTGGTAGTGAATACTTTTGGCTAGGCCCCCTACCCGGTCTTCCCGTTCCACCACCACCACAGGGTAACCCGCTTGGGTCAACTTATAGGCTGCTGCCATCCCCGCCGGCCCTGCCCCCAAAATGTAAATGGGATCGCCCACTGGTTTGCCTCAAGAGTTTATCCCTATTATGGACGAAAGGCCGTCTGGAATAACTTTTGCCAGGCTTGGCGAAAAAACTCCTCAAACCAAGGGCTGCGGCGGGCTTCCTCCACCTCCTGCAGCACCACAGAGCGCATGCCCCCTTCGCCCCATTGCTGCTGCTTTTGGAAGTAGGTGATAAAGCTGCGGCCGGCAATACGGGTGAGATAGCCGGCGCTGGCGGCTTGGATCGGAGCTGTGATCATAAAGCCCACCACACTCACCTCCGCAAGCAGGCTGACCAAGCCGGTGGTCAATTGGATCGCCCCCTCAATCACCCCCAAGCTGGCCAGGGTTTTGCCCAGGGACAGGGCCAGTTCTTTGCCCTGATCCAGGGTGAGACGACAGCCGTAGATCTGCCCCAATTCCACCACCATCTGAGCATTGATGGCAGCAATGGCCAGCACGTCTAGGACGGGAATTGGATTGGCAAACACCACCCCCGTGACAATCCACTGAAACCGCTCCACCACTTTTTCTGCCTGTTGCAACTGTTGGCGGGCAATGGCCTGGCGGGTTTCGGCGCCCAATAGCTGCGACTGCAACAATTGATTATCGGTCCATAGCCATTCCCCTTCCTGCACCAAGATGGCATGGATGCGATCCCGCACCGCTGCTACCTCCGGTTCTGGTTTGATCAAGCCGGAGGGGGTGGGAATGGCTGCCGGATTTGCCGCCGCCAGCAAAACATCTTCTGGGGCAATCACCCCCCGCACCCGCTCCCGCAACTGCTGTAGGATTAGCTCCTGTTCAAGAGGGGTGTATTGGTCAGCTTTGTTGAAAATCAACAGGGCCCGCTTGCCCAGCTTAGCCAGATGCAGCAGCGGCTCATATTCCGACTGGCGCAAATCCCCATCCACCACAAACAGCAGCAAATCACTGGCTTGGGCATAGCGGCGGGCTTCCGCTTCCCGATGCTTGCCCCCCTGCCCCATATCCAAAATCCCCGGGCAATCCACCAAATCCACCGGATGGGGGATCCCGACGAGGGGCCAGCGGTAGAGGCGGGCTTGCAGGGTGGTGCCGATGGTGGCAGCCACTGCCCCCAGCTGTTGACCGAGGAGGGCATTGATCAAGGAGGTTTTGCCGGCGGAGCCAGTGCCGAACACCACCACCCGCAACTGGGGCTGTTCCAGGCTGTGGGCCAGGCGAGCCGCTTGGGCTGCTAGGGCTTCGCGGGTGACTTGGTCGCTGATTTTGGCCAGTTCTGACTCCAGGTGCTGGAGGTTTTGCCGAGTTGCTGCCTGTTTTTCCGCCAGAGTTTGGGGTGGGGGGGGTGGGGCAGGGGGGGGCGGGCGGCGGGGCACCAGGGAATACAGCAACGCCCCTACCCCAAGCAAAACCGCCCCCAGGATTATCAAGACCGCAGCATTAGCCAACCAAGGATAAGCGGCCAAGGCCAGATAAAGTCTGCCCAGGGCCTCAGCCACCCACACCACCACCCCCGCCCCCACCAGGATCCCCAGCCATAGCTGCCAGCGTTTCATAAAATCTCCCGCAAGGCCTCAGGCAGCCGCGCCAAATCTTCCCAGGTCGTCCCCCAGCCCCAACTGATGCGAATCCCCGTCAGGGCCCGGGCGGCACTGTAGCCCATGGCTTGCAAAATGCGATTGGGCTGGGGCTTGCCCCGCCAACAGGCCGAACCACCACTGATGCCAATCCCTGCCGCCGCTAAGCGCCGCACCAACTCCCCACTTGCCCATCCCTCCACCACATAACTCAAATGCTGGGGCAAGCGGCGAGAAAAATCCCGGGATCCCGTCAACTGCAGTTGGGGGAATGCTTGCAGAGCTAGGGCCAACTGCCGTTGCCAGGTGCCATAGGGTTGCAAGGGCAGTTCCTCCTGGGCTAAACGGCAGGCCTCCCCCAACGCCGCAATCAAACCCACCGCCTGAGTTCCCGAGCGCAGTCCTTGCTCCTGCCCCCCACCCCGCAACCACGGAGCCAATGCCAAGCCCGGTCGCACCAGTAACGCCCCGATCCCCTGGGGAGCCCCGAACTTGTGCCCCGAAACCGACAGCAAATCCACCCCCAATGCCTCCACCTCCAGCGGCACCTTTGCCACACTCTGCACCGCATCCGTATGGAACGGGATCCCCCGCTGCCGACATACCCGCGCTAACTCCCCAATCGGTTGCAAAGAGCCTACCTCATTGTGGCCATGAATCACCGAGACCAAGACCGTATTGCCCTGGATAGCTGCCTCCAGATCCGCCACCCTCACAAACCCCTGTTCATCCAAAGGCAAAAACGTCACCTGCCAGCCCAAAGACTGCCAGTACCTGGCCACCTCATGCACCGCCGCATGTTCCCCCGCCGAGGTGATCAGGTGCTGGGGATCCCGGTAGCGTTGGCAGATGCCGTGGATGGCTAAGTGGTTGGCTTCCGTGCCCCCTGAGGTAAAGATCACCCACTCTGGGGTGACCCCCAGCAGTTCTGCCACGTGCCAGCGGGCGGTTTCCACCACCGTAGCTGCCCGTTCTCCCCAGCCATGCAGGCTGGAGGGATTACCCCATTCCTGGCGCAGCACCCGCATCATCACCTCCAGCACCTGCGGGCGAACCGGTGCTGTGGCACAATAATCGAGATAGCCGGTGGTCCTGACTTTACCTTCAGTCACCTCAGCCCGTACCATAGGAAGCGGTTAACCCAGCGTGGTGTGTATGGAAGATTCTAACTCTAGTCCTCGTTTGACATTGAAGCGGGTCATTCCCCTCAAAGTGATTGTCACACCCCTGTGGAAGTCGGAGATGCAGACCCAACTGCAGCAGCAGGTGCAAGCTTTGGATACGCAGTTGCAGCAGTTAGAGTTTCAGGGTAAGCGGGCGATTGCCGAAATTGAAAAACAGACCATCAGCCCTGCTGGTCCCCAGGCGTTGCAGCAAATTGAGAGCATCAAAAGCCAAGTGAACGAACAAAAGATTCGCCTTTTGGATCAGAAAAATCAAGTTTTGCAACAGTTGACCCAGTTGGCCAGCCTGGAGATGAATCAAGAAGTGATCCAGGGGCAGGTGGAAAGTTTTTTTGAAGCTGGAGTAGGGGATAACTTGGTAGCTAAGATGCAGGTGGAAATTGTCCTCCAAGACGGGGTGATCAAAGAGATCCGCGGCCAGATCTGAGATTGCCGCTCTTTTGCTGTGGGGCAAAACTTAAACATTCCTCCCTTATAGGGATTTCAATGGAGACGGCAACCGATTCCTCACCCCCTTCATGCAGGGTGGCACCAGCCCTAACCCCTCTCCCAAAGCGGGAAAGGGAAATTCAGGACATGTCTCTTTGGATAACCCTATCTCCTGGGATGGTCTTTTCCCTGGACTGCGGTGAATTAGATAGCTAGCCATAGGAAGAGAGAAGGCCAATCCCTAAAGATCCTGCCCATGGTTGCCGCTGCCAGAGAAGCCCTAATTTTGTTACTTTTGTTACCTTTTTTCCGAAACTCAAGCTGCTTTAATGGCGATAATTCTTCCCTAAGCTGCCATGAGCCAGCCTCTCTCTGCCCTTGCCCGGGAACGGGGCATTCGCTATTTTTTGATTTCATTTACCGATTTGTTTGGGGTGCAGCGGGCCAAGCTAGTGCCGGCGGCGGCCATTGATACCATGCAAACTAATGCGGGCTTCGGTGGCTTTGCTGCTTGGCTAGACCTCACCCCTGCGGATGCGGATGTGTTTGCCCGGGCTGATGCGGAAGCTTTGGTGCAACTGCCCTGGCAGCCGGAGGTGGCCTGGATGCCGGCAGATCTGATGGAATCCCAGGGGGGACCTTTGACGCAAATGCCCCGTTGGCTGCTCAAGCGGGTGCTCCAGCAGGCGGCTGACCTGGGCTACAGTGTCAAAACCGGGGTGGAATGTGAGTATTTCCTCCTGTCCCCGGACGGCTCCACCCTTGCCGATCCCGCCGATGTCCAAACCAAGCCCTGCTATGACCAGCAAGCCCTAATGCGGCGCTTCGGGGTGATCAGTGAAATCTGCGATGCCATGCAAACTCTCGGTTGGGGCCCCTATCAAAATGACCACGAAGATGCCAATGGTCAGTTTGAAATGAACTGGCTCTACAGCGATGCTCTGGTCACAGCGGATCGGCACGCTTTCTTTAAGTACATGGTCAAGGCAATTGCCGAAAAGCACGGTCTGCGCGCCAGCTTTATGCCCAAACCCTTTGCCCATCTCACCGGCAATGGCTGCCATGTGCACCTGTCCGTTTGGGATCCCCAGGGCACCACCAATCTGTTTTGGGATCCCCAAGGGGAATTGGGATTGTCCCCCTTGGCTTATCACTTCATCGCTGGGGTGTTGTACCATGCCTCGGCCCTGTGTGCCTTTACCAACCCAACGGTGAATTCCTACAAGCGCCTGACGGCCCAGATGACTCGCTCGGGGGCTACTTGGTCCCCCCGCAGTGTCAGCTACAGTGGCAACAATCGCACCCATCTGATTCGCATTCCCGATGCCGGGCGGTTCGAGTTGCGCCTGGCCGATGGCTCCGCCAACCCCTACTTATTAGCGGCGGCTGTTATTGCTGCTGGTCTCGATGGCATCCGCGAGAAACGGGATCCCGGGGAGCGTTGTGACAACGACAATTACAGCCATCCGGTTCCTTCCGATCGTTATCCGCCTTTGCCTGGCAATTTGTTGGATGCCCTGCGAGCTTTGGAGCAAGACACGGTACTGGCAAGTTGGTTGGGGGCTGATTTTGTCCGGTCTTATCTTAAGCTGAAGTATCAGCAGTGGCAGGATTTTTGCAGCCAGATTACCCCTTGGGAACGGGAGCACACCCTCGATTGTTAATCCAACAGCTTCATTTACTTATACTTAGGTTTGAGTCCGCTTAAGCTGGAAGCTGAGCTCAAGGATTTTATCTAATTTTTTCTCACCCCCGGCCCCTCTCCCAAGGGGGGAGAGGGGGATAAAGATAGGGGGGTCAATAGAGTCATTTCAGTTGAGAGTGAAACAGATCCCTCACCCCCTTGGCGCAGGGTGGCACTAGTCGTAACCCCTCTGCCAAAGCAGGAGAAGGGGGATTGAGAAAATGTATCTTTAAAACAATACCCCCTATTCCACCCCCTCAATTCTGTCCTCAATCTCCTGGTAAAGCTCCTGTAAGCGCTCAATATTTTCCTGGGACGTCTGCCAATACCCCCGCCCATGCACCTCCAACAGGGATCCCACAATTTTGCGGAAGGAGTGGGGGTTGAGGTTCATCAGGCGCTGGCGCATCGCCTCGTCGGCAATGTAGGTGGCGTTCGTTTCCTCGTAGACCCAGTTGTCAACGGCGCCGGCGGTAGCCGACCAACCGGTGGTGTTCACCAGGCGTTTGGAGATCTCCCGTACCCCCTCATAGCCGTGCTTGAGCATCCCCTCGTACCACTTGGGATTGAGCAACTTGGTGCGGGCGTCAAGACGGACCGTTTCCGCAAGGGTACGGATTTGGGCATTGGGGGTGGTGGTGTCAGCCATGTAGGCATTGGGCTGCTTGCCATCCGCCCGCAAACTCGCCACCAATTTGGTGGGATCGGAGTCGTAGTAGTGGCTGACATCCGTCAGACTAATTTCTGAAGAATCCAGGTTTTGGAAGGTGACCTCCACCGTTTTCAAACTTGACTCAAACAAGCGCCGCATGGCTTGGTTGGGCAAGTTGGATCCAAAAGCAAACGATTTGCGGGACAGATACATTTCCTGCAGTTGCGCTTCATCTTCCCAGGAGCTATTTTCCACCGCCAAATTGACATTGGCAGAGTAGGACCCAGAAGCATTGGAAAAGACCCGCGTTGCCGCCTCCCGCAGACTTAAACCCATTTCCTCAGCCTGCTGCAGGGCATGCTTACGGACAAAGTTCTGATCCAAAGGTTCATCCAATTCGGCCACGGTCTTCACCGCCCGGTCAATCAAATCCATCTGATTGACAAACAAATCCCGGAAAACCCCAGAACAATTCACCACCACATCAATGCGAGGACGCCCCAACTCCCCTAAGGGAATCACCTCAATCTTATTCACCCGACCCAGGGCATCCGGCACCGGTCGGACCCCCAGCAAACATAACACCTGGGCTAAGGATTCCCCATAGGTTTTGATGTTGTCCGTCCCCCACAACACCATGGAAATGGTCTCGGGATAACGACCCCCATTGCTGCTCATCTCCCGATCCAACAGCCGCTCTACCACCAGCTCCGCCGACTGCACCGCCGCCGCTGTCGGAATCGATTGGGGATCCAAAGCATACATATTCTTGCCCGTCGGCAATACATTGGGATTGCGGATGGGATCCCCACCGGGGCCGGGGGTAATGTACTCTCCTTCTAGGGCACGCAGCAGGGATCCCAACTCATGGTCGGCGGTAATTTGCTTTAGGCATTCTTCCAAAAATTCAAACAGGGGCTTGCAGTCTTCTGCCCTAACATTGGCAAAGCCGGCTTCTTTCAGGGCTTGAATCCAAGGGGCTGGGCGACCCATATTGAAGAAATTGAGCTTGCTGACTTTGGAGACACGTCCATCGGCATCCGTCTGCTCTTTAACGAGGGCTGCCACAGCTTTTTGACAGGCTTGGTTGATCTGATCCAAAAGTTGAATATCAGCAAGATGACCGCGATTGCGCTGCTTGTAGATCTCATCAATATCCCGGTTAATGCTGTTGGCAATAATCCGAGGGAGGCTTAAGATTTCCTCTTCAGGGCGATCCAAACTGGCAATACTGACTAGGGTGGCAATGGCTTCCTCGGCGGTGGGTGGGGCTCCAATCACATGCAGTCCGCAGGGCAAAAGCCGTGATTCAATTTCCATCAACTTGGCATAGATCTGCCCAATCACCCTATCCCGCTCTGCTTCCGAAAGCCGGGCAGCATCTCCATCAGGCAAAGAGACATCCTGATCCAAATTGACCTGACGGGCTTTTTCAATCACCGTGTTGACAATTTGGATCCCCCGCCCACTGCTGCGCAAACTCTGATAGGAACCAATTAGGTCTTTGAGTTCCTGTAAGCCTTTGTAAAGACCGGCATTTTCCGCCGGAGGGGTTAAATAGCTGATGGTGCAGGCATAGCCTCGTCGCTTGGCAATGGTCGCTTCCGAAGGATTATTGGCAGCATAGTAATATAAATTGGGCAAAGAGCCAATTAAATTGTCAGGATAACAACTGCCCGACATGCCGTTTTGTTTGCCCGGCATAAACTCCAAAGAACCATGGGTGCCGAAATGTAACACCGCATCCGCTTGCCAAATCCGCTCTAAATAGGTGTAATAGGCGGCAAAACCATGGTGGGGACTGGCGGATCGAGAAAATAATAGCCGCATGGGATCCCCTTCATAGCCGAAGGTGGGCTGGACACCGATAAAAACATTGCCGTAATGTTTGCCGTAGATGAGCATGTTTTGCCCGTCGGTATTCAGTTGCCCGGGAGCGGGCCCCCAACAGGCTTCAATGCCTTCTAGGTAAGGGGTTAAGCGTTCATAGTCGCGAACGGGAATCCGGGCAGCGATGTTCAATTCCGGGCTGGCGAATTGGGCCTGGGCATCGTGGAGAATCTCCTCCATCAAGGCTTTGGGAGTTGCCGGCAGATCGGCAACTTGGTAGCCGTTATTTTTCAGGGCAGTCATCACCCGGTGAATGGAAGCAAATACATCCAAATAAGCCGCAGTACCCACGTTGCCCTTGTCGGGGGGGAAGCTAAAAACGGTGATGGCAATTTTTTTGTCGAGCTTAGGTTTGCGGCGCAAATTGGCCCATTTGATCGCCCGCTCGGCAATCAATTCAATCCGATCCTGCATGGCATGGGCTTTGCCAGTAGCCCCATCCCGCCCAGACAAAATAATCGGATCAATGGCCCCGTCCAACTCGGGAATGGCAATCTGCAGGGCAACTTGCACCGGATGCAAGCCCAAATCGCTGGCTTCCCACTCTTCTGTGGTCTGAAACACCAAGGGCAGAGCCACCATGTAGGGGCGATTGAGCTTCTGCAGGGCCTCCACCGCCTTGGGATGATCCTGGCGGGCCGGGCCCCCCACCAGGGCAAAGCCGGTCAAGGACACTACCACATCCACCACCGGGCTCTGACCACGCCAGAAAAATTGCTCAATCGGCTTGGAAAAATCTAACCCCCCGGCAAACACCGGCAACACCCGCGCCCCCCGCGCCTCCAGCTCCTGCACCATCGCCACATAGTGGGCGTCATCCCCGGTCACCAAGTGGGTCCGCTGCAACACCAACCCCACACAGGGCGCTAAGGGATCCCGGAGGTGATCTTCAATGTCATCCCGGCCTTGATACCAGTCCCAGTAGGCTTGGGCATCCTCGAACATGGTGGGGGCCAAGGGGTGCCAAATGCCCAAGTCGGGGTAGGTGACGGGATCCCGAAACTGCAGCTTGCCCTTCAGGGCCGGTAGGTAGCGATCCGCCAGCATCAGCAAGAAGTTTTCCAAATTGTCCGGGGATCCCCCTAGCCAGTATTGGAAGCTGAGCATGAAGTTGCGGGCATCCTGGGCTTTTTCCATGGGGAGGTACTTGAGGATTTGCGGCAGGGTGCGCAGCAGCTTGAGCATGGCATCCTGGAAGCCCGTGCCGGACTGGGCTTTGCGTTTTTTCATGAAGCTGGCGATCACACTTTTGGACTGGCCGATTTGCTCCAGGGAAAACGACCCCATTTTGTTAAGGCGCATCACCTGGGGCATGGAGGGGAAGACCACCGCCACATCCAAGCGCTCCCGCACGGCACTGACCGCCGCCACCACCTTGTCCGCCATGTCTTCGATGAAAATCAAGGAACCAATAAAGACATTGGCCTGCTCTAGATCCCGCTGAAACTGGGCATACCCCTGGGGATCCCGCAGTTCTTCCACCAGGTAGCCATGGAGCTCCACGGCCAGCAGGGGGGATTCTTGATTAATTTTGCGGGCAGCAGCCGTCAGGGCACTTTGGTACTGCGGCTCCAAAACCACATACACCACTCGCATCACCACCCGCTGATCCGTCTGTGCCGGCACAACTGCTCGAACCGTGGGTTTGACAAGGGTGAACATGGATAACTCCCGAAATGCGCCAAAGTCAGTAGGCATGAGTGTTTTCGCCTACCCTGATCCCCGTTCTACCAGAAAATGTCCGGGATCCCGCCCCCCACCGGGGGTTCATTCACACTTCGCAACATTCTGTTACACCCAGGGGAGGTGAGCAGCGGCGGCCCGATCCAGCATCCAGATCAGGGATCCCTGGGGCCGGAGGCGTTGGATGGGCAGGGATCCCGGCTGACAGAGGACCTGGTGGAGGCGCTGGGCTTTGCTGCTGCCGGTCACCCAGATTAGGGTTTGCCGGGCGGCATTGAGGGCAGGGAAGGTGAGGGTAAGGCGGGGATCCCCCTGTTTGTGGCCGACGGTGGTCCAGCGGTCTTTGACCTCCAGGGCGGGGGTGTCCGGGAACAGGGAGGCGGTATGGCCGTCTTCCCCCATGCCCAACAACAGTAAATCCCAGGCTGGTGGGCCTCCAAACACCTGCTCCAGCACCTGGGCATAGGCAGCCGCATCCCCTGCGGGATCGCCGCGGTGGGTGGGCCAGGGAAAGATTTGCTTGGGGGGGATGGGCACCTGATCTATGAGGGCCAGCCGGGCCATGCGGGCGTTACTGTCCGGGTGATCCGGGGGAACATAGCGCTCATCCCCCCAGAAAACCCAGGTCCGGTGCCAGGGGAGATCGGCAACGGTGGCTAAAACTTCATAGAGCCGTTTGGGGCTACTGCCGCCGGCCAAAGCCACCCGAAAACACCCCTGCCGGGCAACCGCCTGCTGACTGAGCTGCCGCCAAAGATGAACACCGGCCGCGGTTAAATCCTCTACACTGGCATAAACCTGAATCGCACGTAACATAGGGGGATCCCTGAGGCTATGCGACCGATTTTACTGGGGATTGTGGGGGACAGTGCAGCGGGCAAAACCACCCTCACCAAGGGAATTGCCCAAGTTTTAGGGGTGGACAATGTGACGGTGATTTGCACCGACGACTATCACCGCTACGACCGCAGCCAACGCAAACAACTGGGGATCACCGCCCTCCACCCTGATGCCAACTATATGGACATCATGCAACAGCACCTGCGACTGTTGCGGGCGGGGGAGCCGATCCTCAAGCCCATCTACAACCACAGCACCGGCACCTTTGACCCGCCGGAATACATCAAACCCAGCCCCTTTGTGATTGTGGAGGGACTACTGGGCTATATCCATCCCGGTTGTCGCAGTTGTTTTGATGTCAAAGTCTATTTGGCCCCCCCCGAACCCCTGCGCCACCAGTGGAAAATCAAGCGCGATACCCTCAAACGCGGCTATACCCCAGAACAAGTCCAAGCGGAGCTGATCAAACGGGAACCGGATTCGGAAGCCTTTATCCGTCCCCAGCGGCAATGGGCCGATCTGGTGGTCAGCTTCTACCCCTCCCAACCCAACAGCGATCTCCTCAATGCCCGGCTGGTGCTGCGACCCACCATTGACCACCCCGACTTTAGCCAGATCCTGGGACGGGATCCCCAGGCGGCGGTGCGCTTGACCCTGGATCGGGACATGGGCAAGCCGGTGGATGTGCTGGAGGTGGATGCCCATGCCACCGCCGAGCAGGTGCGGGCCCTGGAGCAAGCCATGTGCGCCGCCAGTCCCCATGTGGGAGCGGTCTGCAATTTGGAGACCAATCCTGCCCTGGGTTTTGTCATCGGCACCACCGGCGAACCCATCCAAAGCTATCCCCTCGCCATCACCCAATTGTTGATCAGCTATCACATGTTGCAGGCCACCCAGACAATAGCTAGATGATGGCCAGGGTCAATACCGTCAATACCTTTGACGGCATCCCCGCCCATAGGATAAGAAGAAGACTGTCTTGGGGAAGGGCATGCTGGGGCTACGGGGCCGCCTCATTTATGCTTTCTTGGGGATCACCCTAGTCCCCTTGAGTTTGCTGGTGGCCGTCAACCACTGGACCGTCAGCCGCATCCTCACCGACAATGCCCGTCGCAGCCTGGCTAGTTCTGCCCGCCTCACCGCCGACCAAATTGACCGTTTGATCGACGAAAATCTCACCACCGTGCGGGTGGAGGCGATCCTGCCAGATGTCATTCGCTACATCGAAAGCCCTAGCCCAGAGCATTATCCGGCGGCCATCCAAACCCTGCTCAGCCTCGCCCGCCGGGACAGCATCAATGTCCTGTCCTATGGTTTGATCCAGCGCTCTGGCACCAATGTCCTCGATACCTACACCCCCTTCATCGGTCGCCAGGAGGGGGAAAAACCTGTCTTTGTGCAGGCCATTCGCACCGGGCTGCCCTATGTGGATGCCCTGCGCCGGGCCGAGCGCCGGGAACGGGGCTTGGGGGAAATCAGCTTCAGTGCCCCGGTGCGCAATGCCACCGGAGACGTGATTGGTGTCCTGCGGGTCACCTACAATGCCACCGTTGTTGCCCAGGTGATTCAACGGCAAACCGGGACCGCCGGGGAAGCCTCCTTTGCCATGCTCCTCGACAACAACGGCATCCGCCTCGCCCATGGTCTCAGCCCGGACTGGCACTACCAACCCCTCCTGCCCCTGACAGAGGACCAACGCTTCCAACTGAGCCAACAGTACCCAAACCTTGGGGATGCCACCCCCAGCACGGATCCGGCTTTACAGGCTGCTATCCAGGAACGGGAGACCACCACCCTGATCACCCGCCTGCCGGAACTGGGATCCCAAAAGGCCCTGGTGAGCTTGGCCCCCTTGCGGAATATCCCCTGGTTGGTGATGGTGGTGCAGCCGGAGGCAGTTTTCCTAGCGCCCATCCGGCAACAGACCCAGCGCTACTTGGCCCTTGGGGTGGGCAGTGCCGCCGTCGTCGTGATTCTGGCCATCTGGGGGGGACAGCTTTTGGCCACACCCGTCGTCACCCTCACCCAACTGTTGTCCCGCTTTCACAGCAGCCAGCGGGCATCCCCCCAGGTTCTCCAAGAAAAGCTGATCCAACCCCTGCAAGCCTATGCCCAGCAGCTACAGACCCCAGCCCAGGCCTGGCAAGGGTTTGCCGAACTCGGCATCCTCACCCAAGCCTTTGTCCGCCTCGCCGAAGAACTGCAGGGATCCCTGACGGAGTTGACCCATGTCAATGCCGTTTTGGAGGAGCGGGTGCAAGCTCGCACCGCCGAACTAGAGCAAGCCAACCAGGCCATTGCTGCCTTAAACAAGCAGCTGCGGGACGAAAATCGCCGGTTGAGCGCCGAACTGGAGGTGACTCGCCGCCTGCAGCAGATGATCCTGCCCCGCCCAGAAGAACTCTCCGGGATCCCGGATTTAGAGATTGTTGCCTATATGGAGCCGGCGGCCGAGGTAGGGGGGGACTACTACGACGTGCTGTTGACCGAAGACCGGGTCAGGATTGGCATTGGCGATGTCACCGGGCACGGGTTAGAGAGCGGCATGGTGATGTTGATGGTGCAGATGGCAGTGCGCACCCTGCTCAGCCAAGGGGAGCGGGATTTAAGACGATTTTTACAAATCTTAAATCATGCTTTGTATGCCAACGTCCACCGCATGAACACAGATAAAAACTTAACCTTAACCCTGTTAGATTATTGTCACGGCAAAGTGAGCATTGTTGGGCAACACGAGGAGCTGCTGTGGCTGCGTCACACCGGCGAGTTGCGGCGGATTGATACCCTAGATTTGGGGTTCCCTGTGGGGTTAGAGCCGGACATCAGTCCTTGGATCAACGAAGTGGTGTTGGAGCTAGAGCGGGGGGATATGCTGATTTTGTATACTGATGGCATCATCGAAGCTAGGGGGACTGACCATAAGCTTTATGGTTTAGAGCGGCTCTGCCAGGTTATCCGTGCCCAAGGCCATGGTTCTGCTGCCGAGCTGCAAGCAGCCATTATTCGGGATGTTCATGCCCACATTGGCCAGGGCACCATTGATGATGATCTAACGCTGCTCGTTGTCCGTCGTCGCGTGTGAGGTGACTGTGCAAGTTTTTGGGGACTATCAAGATCAGCTCACCAGTGGCACCGAATACCTTGTGCTGTGCTTTTCCCCCAGCGCCCGCCCCCTCAAAGAACGCTGGCGCAACAATGGCTTATCCGCCGGCTTTATGGCCGACTACATGGCTACCTTCTTCACCGGCGATAGCCGCGGCATCAAAAGTGCCGTCAACTTCATCGCCAACGAGCTGCTAGAAAATGCCATGAAATACTACGACTACACCACCGATATCCCCATCACCATTTCCCTCTATCTCCTCAGTGACCGCCTCGTCTTTCGCACCACCAACGCCATCAACAAAGCCCAAGTCCAAGGCTACCAAGAACTGATCCAAACCCTCCTGAATCGGGATCCCGAAGAGCTATACTTTCAGCAGCTTGAACACAACTTTGCCCAGCCAGATCTGCCCCAATCAGGCCTAGGATTTCTCACCATGATGAACGACTACCAAGCCACCCTAGGCTGGCGATTTATGCCCCTGCTGCTCCAGCCCCACCAAGTGGAAGTCTCCACCATGGTACAATTGCCCTCGGGATCCCTGTAGAAAATTGCTAAACTACTGAATATTTTGAAGGCTGCCTACGATGAATGCCATTTCTGCCCTGGTAACTGAAGAATATCAGATCCTGCCGGATCCGGTGACTGGGGTTGTTACCCTGTCGGGATCCCTGCGCCTGGCGGGATCGGCGGAGTATGCCCCGATTGGGGAGGTTTTGGAAGCGACGGTGGCGGCCCATCCTGAGCAGATCACCATAGATTTGCGGGGGTTGGAGTTTCTCAACAGTTCTGGCATTAACATGTTGTCCAAGTTTGTGCTTAATCGTCGCCAGTCCCCGGAGACCGCTGTGGTGATTTTGGGGTCAGCGGGGATCCCGTGGCAGGGTCGTTCCCTGAAGAATCTGCAGCGGTTACTGCCCAGTTTGAGTTTGCGGATAGAGTAGCCATGCAGCCGCCGCCGCTCCTACAGGCTCTTCCCCCGGAGGTTGCCGTCTATGTTGAGGCTTTGCAGCAGCAGCTCGAGACAGTCCAGCAGGAACGGGGGATGTTATTGCGCACCGTGGCTCAGTTACGGCATGAATTGCAGAAGCTACGGCAGGAAAAAGCCGATCTTGAGGCCTTGCAAGCCATTACCCAGGAGCATGGGGATTATTTGAGTGAGCAGCTTTACCAGCGTACCGCCCAGCTCAGCCAAGCCAACCAGGATTTGAGCCTGTTGCTAGATACCGTCACCCAGCACGGGGACATCATCGAAAATAGCCTTTACGAAGCCGAGCATCGCTACCGCACCATCTTGGACAACACCCTCGGTGGGATCGGGCAACTGAGCCTGACGGGCACCCTGATTGGGGCCAATGTGGCGTTGCGGCGGATTTTGGGCTTGAGTTTGCAGCAGGAGTTGCCCCTTGCCGGGGGACAGGGTTTGCCCCGTTGCCTGTATGTGGAGCCGGAGGCTTTTGAGGGTTTTTGGCAGCGGTTGCAGGAGAGCAGCATTGTAGTGGGTTGGGAGGTGCAGATTCAGCGCCTCGATGGGGAGGTGATTTGGGTTTCCCAGAGTGCCCGGGCGGTGCTAGATGGCCAGGGTCACCCCCGCTACTACGAGCTGCTGGTGGAAAATATCACCGAGCGGAAAAACATCGAACGACTCAAGGATGAGTTTATTGCCACGGTCAGCCACGAATTGCGCACCCCCCTGACCGGGATCCAGGGAGCTTTGGGGCTGGTGATCAATGGGGTGGTAGGGGAGGTTTCAGCGCCAGTGCAGACCCTTTTGACCATGGCTTTTCAGTGCGGGGAGCGTCTCAGCCGGCTGGTCAACGATATTTTGGATTTGGAAAAAATCGAAGCGGGACGGCTGGAATTGCAGTGTCAGCACCAGCCCCTGTTGCCGATCCTGACTGAGGCTATCACGGCCATGACCACCTACGGGGCCAGCTATGGGGTTGCCTACGAGTTGCAGCCGGTAGCCCCTGAGTTGAGCCAGGTGCGGGTGGATGTGGATGCCCTGCGCCTGCAACAGGTGTTTGCCCAACTCCTCTCCAATGCTGCCAAATTCTCCCCCCGCGGCGAAACCGTCACCATCACCCTGACGGACGTGACCCGGGATGGCATGGGCTATGCCCGTGTTGCTATTCGTGACCGCGGCGCCGGGATCCCGGAGTCGTTGCGTTCCCGTTTATTTCAGAAGTTTACCCAGGGGGATACGGGCAGTGCTCGTTCCCGGGGTGGGTCGGGTTTGGGGTTGAGTATGTGCAAGGCGTTGGTGGAGCAGATGGGGGGTGCCATTCACTTTGAATCGGCAGTCGGCAAAGGCACAACCTTTTATGTGGATCTGCCCCTTTAGAATCCGATCAACATTGCCTTGGGCTGCACTGGCCCGCAAGATTGCAGATAACTATAGTCATTCCAAATAGGCAAGGCACATTTACATTTTCTCAATTCCCTCTGCCTCCTTAGGCCGAGGGCGTGGGATCTATTACAGTCTCCATGGCAATAACCATAGATATTTCCAGCCTATATGCGGTGGTTATGTGGGGAAGATTTTAGCAGCAAGAACCACCCCTGCAAATCTTGGAATTAACTTAACTAAAATCCATCAAGCCTAAGATGGCCTGGGATATTGATTTTCAATGCCAACCTGAATGCCTAAAATCTCCCCCCAGCACCTAGTGCCCCATCCTCAGGGAAAACTGCTCAAAGCTGCCAACTCAAGGGCAGCCAGAACCCGTGGCTAGCCCTATGTCAAACTCATCCCAAGGGGATCCTCCTACTGTATGCTAGAAAAGCTGACCTCATGCCTCACCTATGGCCGAACCCATCACCTATCTCATGTGTCCACCGGACTACTACGACGTGGACTATGTGATTAACCCCTGGATGGAAGGCAATGTCCACCGCTCTTGCAAAACCCTCGCCCAAGAACAGTGGCACAACCTCCACCAAACCCTCTGCCAACTCGCCAGCGTCAAACTCATCCAACCCGTGCCGGGATCCCCGGATTTAGTCTTCACGGCCAATGCCGGCTTGGTGCTGGGCAACACGGTGGTGTTGAGTCGGTTTTATCATCCGGAGCGCCAGGGGGAGGAGCCGCACTTTCAGGCCTGGTTTGAGCAGCAGGGCTTTGAGGTCAAGAAGTTGCCGCCGGAGATTGCCTTTGAGGGGGCAGGGGATGCTCTTTTGGATCGGGCGGGGAGATGGCTGTGGGCAGGCTATGGGTTTCGCTCCATGCTGGAGTCCCATCCCTACTTAGCCAAGTGGTTGGAAATTGAGGTTTTATCTTTGCGCCTGGTGGACGAGCGTTTCTACCACTTGGACACCTGTTTTTGTCCTTTGTCTAATGGCTATTTGCTCTATTATCCAGGAGCGTTTGATACCTACTCCAACCGCTTGATCGAAATGCGGGTCCCCCCCGATAAACGCATCCCCATCGCCGAAGCGGATGCCATTCATTTTGCCTGTAATGCGGTGGATGTGAACGGCACGGTGATCCTGAACCGGGCCAGTGGCGAGTTGATCGCTCGCTTGGAAGCCTGTGGCTTTCAGGTGATTCAAACCCCCTTGACGGAGTTTCTCAAAGCCGGGGGCGCCGCTAAATGCCTGACCCTGCGCCTGACGGAAACCGTAGCCCCCCAAGAAACCCCAGTAGCTACGGTCGCCAGCCGGGTGATCACCCTGACAGGGCATTTGGTGGACAGTAATTTGCTCAGCGATGCGGTGGATTTGATCGTGGAAAACGGGGGCAGCTTCCAGATCCTACGGCTGCAACTGGGGGAAACCCGCCAAAGCACTTCCACGGTGGAATTGAATGTCTCTGCCCCCAGTGAGGAAGGGCTGCTGAAAATCCTCAGCGACCTGGTGGACCGAGGGGCCCAAATCAAGGAAACCACCGACCTGAATGCCCGCCTAGAACCAGTCCGGCAAGCCGGGGTAGCCCCAGAGGATTTCTACGTGACCACCATCTATCCCACCACCGTCTGCATTGAAGGGGTCTGCTACCCGGTGCAAAACCAGCGCATGGACGGGGTGATTGCCGTCAGCCGGGATCCCCAGGGGCAAATTGTGGCCACTTGCAAGTTGATTCGAGATCTGGTGGTAGGAGAGGAGGTGGTGGTGGGGGTAGCCGGGATCCGCACCCTGCACCAGCCCAACAAAGAAAAGCGGGATCAGCAAGAGTTTACCTTTATGGGATCGGGGGTTTCCAGTGAGCGGCGGGTGGAGTTGGTGGTGGAGCAGATCGCCTGGGAACTGCGGCAAATCAAGGAACGCCAAGGCAAAACCGTGGTGGTTGCCGGGCCGGTGGTGATCCATACCGGCGGGGGAGCCCATTTGGCGACCTTGATTCGGGAGGGGTATGTGCAGGCGTTGTTGGGGGGGAATGCCATTGCGGTGCACGACTTGGAGCAGAACGTGTTTGGCACTTCCCTGGGGGTGGACATGCGGCGGGGCAACCCGGTGAAGGGGGGGCACAAGCACCATCTCAAGGTGATCAATGCGGTGCGGGGCTATGGCAGCATCCGGGCGGCGGTGGAGGCCGGGTACATTACCGGGGGGGTATTTTACGAGTGTATTCGCCATCAGGTGCCCTTTGCCCTGGCGGGTTCAATTCGGGATGATGGGCCGTTGCCGGATACGGAGATGAACCTGATCAAAGCCCAGGAGGACTATGCCCGTTTGCTCAAGGGGGCGGACATGATTTTGATGCTCTCGTCGATGTTGCATTCCATTGGGGTGGGCAATATGACCCCGGCCGGTGTCAAGCTGATCTGCGTGGACATCAATCCGGCGGTGGTGACCAAGTTGGCGGACCGGGGATCTTTGGAGTCGGTGGGGGTAGTGACGGATGTGGGGTTGTTTTTGAGTTTGTTGGTGCAGCAGCTGCATCGTTTGGATATTCCTTACCAGGCGCGCCCCCTGGCAACAGCCTAGTTTTATAGATTGAGAGTTCCAAGTGAGGTGGCCTTGGGTCTGGCAGCACTATCCCCTCAAGAGGCAGGATGTCTCTTGCTTTGGCCGGGAGATTCTCCTGCCGGCCCTACTGCTGGTGGCCGGGCAATTGGGGCTGATCTACCTGTTCAGTGAGGGAGGTGGGTATGCCCATGCCTTCCTGAAGACAACCCAGTGGGATAGCTTTTGGTATCTAAGTATTGTCAAAAACGGCTATCAATTTAGGGGGTTTGAGGCCCCGGATAACAATGTCGCTTTTTTACCGGGCTATCCGGCTTTGGTCTGGCTGGTCAGTCGGATCACCGGCCTGAGTCCCGAATTGAGTTTATATGTGACCGCTCATGGGATGGCCCTGCTGTTTTGGGTGTATTTGCTGCTGCTGCTGCGCCGCTGGGGGATCCCGGTTTATGGGCGGGTGTTGACTTGTATAACGGTGGCAGTCCACCCGATGAGTGTGTACTTGTATGCGGGGTATACGGAGTCACTGTTTTTGGCGATGCTGCTGGGATTTTTCTACTGGGGCAGTGTGGGGCATTTGTTGGGGATGGCCGGCCATGGTTTGCTGATGGCGGCGACGCGGATTGTGGGAGTGCCGGTGGCGGCGGTGGCGCTGCTGCAGCCCTGGTTAGCGGGCCAATCCCTGAAAACAGCTCCCTGGCGGCGGCTGCTAGGTGTTGCTGTGCTGACGGCAGCGGGTGCCATTGCTTTTCTCCTCTGGTGCCAGGTTGTTTTCCAAAATTGGCGCCTCTATTTTGATCTGCAGACCTATTTCGGCATTAAGCCGGACTACAGCAAACCCTTTCAGCTCGCCACCTACACCATCCCCGCCTCAGTCTGGCCCCGCCTGTTCTCCTGGGAACAGGCCACCGGGGATGCCAACTGGGGATTATCCTTCAGTCGTATTTTTGGCTTGCCGACCCTGGTGGCTTTGCTGGGGTTGAGTGGTTGGGATGCTTTGGCCAGTTGGCGGCGGTGGATTCGGGAGTGGCGTTACCGCTTGCCCTATCATGTCAGTGCCTGGATGCTGTTTTATCTGTCGGTGAGTGCGACGGCCAATCTGCAACTCAGAAGCCTCAATCGCTATTGCCTGCCCGTCCATATCCTGATGATTTTGATGGTTGTCCACATGTCCCAAGGGATCCGGTGGCGGCATTGGGGGGTGGAAGTGGCTAAAGTGATCTGGTTGTTGGCAACGGAAGTGAGTTTATTGATGCATTTAATAATTGTTTGGCGCTATGTGCAGCGTTTGTGGATTGCTTAGATTTACAACTGGCTTTGGCAATTTTTCAAAGATATATTTTTGGGATCCCTTCTCTCGAAGTAGAAGCGAGTGAGGAATCTGTTCCGGTTTCAACAGAGGAATTAGGGGATAGGGTAAGGAGGCATAAGCCCCTGGGAGAAGCCGATTATAAAAGCAACTCAACAAAAGGACCATCCAACCTTAGCATGATGAGTCAGGACTCCCTTAACGCCTAGATAGCTTTCGGACTATCGTAATAAAATCGGTCTGCCCAAACAGGACTTTTTCCCTAGGGCCCTAGGGAGGGATCAAAGTCAACTTTGCGGATCCCGTAGCCGCATTGGTGTTCCCCATTGGCCATCCAGTGGTAGCGCTCCACGGTGCAGTCGGGCAAAGCCAGAGCAAACATCTCCAACTCGTGTCCGCAGACAGTGGGAAAGGACTCAGCAATATCGGCAATAGCACAGTGATATTCCGTCAAAAAATAGCTTTCCGGCTCGTCCCCCATCCGTCGGTACTCGGCCAAATAGCCCTCCTGCCGCCGCAGGGCCACCAACTTTTCCAAACGCTCCAGCAGGGATCCCGATCCCAAACGCTGCCGGTAGTCCAAGCCCCGGCGCTGCCATTGTTGCTGCAAGATCCCCTGTACTTGTTCGGGTCCGAGGGTAGCGGCTAGGGTGTCCAGCAGTTGGGTAGCAAACTGGTTGTAGCCATCCCCAAACTGTTTTTCCCCCTGGGGGCTGAGGAAATAGCGATGCTGAGGCCGGCCGGTGCCCCCTGCTACCGCCTCAAAGCCAATCAACCCCTCCCCCTGCAGATCCTTGAGGTGCCGCCGCACCGCCTGCTTACTGATGCCAAGGGCTTGGGCCAACTCCTGGGCTGTCCCCTGCCCATGCTTGCGCAGATAATGAAGGATCGTACCCTTGCTCCCCTCCCGAACAGGGGGCAAAGCAACCAAAGCCCCAGAGGCCATAGGAAAAATCCTTTGACAACATGGCTGTTGCTAAAGTAACCTGAAAGCACATTAAACAACAAGTCTGTTGCTTTAGTTCCCCTTAAAGTCCTTTTGCCGCGAGATCCTATGGCCACCTCCACCCTGGAAACCCTGGTTAATCAGCCTTACCGCTACGGCTTTGTCACCCCCATTGAGTCGGAAACCCTGGGGCGGGGGTTAAACGAGGACGTCATCCGCCTGATCTCAGCCAAGAAAAACGAGCCAGAGTTCATGCTCAACTTCCGGCTGCGGGCCTATCGGCAGTGGCTGAAAATGAGCGAACCCACCTGGCCAGCCGTTAGCTATCCCCCCATCGACTATCAAAACATCATCTACTACTCCGCCCCCAAGGTGCAAAAACCAAAACTCAACAGCCTCGATGAAGTGGATCCCCGCCTCCTAGAAACCTTTGAAAAATTAGGGATCCCGTTATCGGAGCAGAAGCGCCTGTCCAATGTGGCGGTGGATGCAGTTTTCGACAGTGTTTCGGTGGCAACCACATTTCGGGAGAAACTGGCCAAGCATGGGGTCATTTTTTGCTCCATGACGGAAGCCATTCAAGAATATCCCGAGCTGGTGGAAAAGTATTTGGGCAGTGTAGTGCCCATTGGGGACAATTATTTTGCGGCTTTGAATTCCGCTGTGTTCAGTGATGGGTCCTTTGTTTATATTCCCAAGGGTGTTGCCTGTCCCATGGAATTGTCCACCTATTTCCGGATCAACAATGGGGAATCGGGGCAGTTTGAGCGCACCCTGATCATTGCCGATGAGGGCAGCTCAGTTTCCTATCTAGAGGGTTGCACTGCCCCCATGTTTGACACCAACCAATTGCATGCCGCAGTTGTGGAATTGGTAGCCCTCGACCACGCTGACATCAAGTATTCCACCGTGCAAAACTGGTATGCCGGGGATGAAAATGGTGTGGGTGGCATCTACAACTTTGTTACCAAGCGAGGCCTGTGCCAGGGGGTGGGATCCCGGATTTCCTGGACCCAGGTGGAGACAGGTTCAGCGATTACGTGGAAGTATCCCAGTTGTGTGTTGGTGGGGGAAGGTTCCGTGGGGGAATTTTACTCCGTGGCCCTGACCAATCACTACCAACAGGCGGACACGGGCACCAAAATGATCCATGTGGGCCCCAATACCCGCAGTCGCATTGTTTCCAAGGGGATTTCCGCCGGTCATTCCCGCAATACCTACCGGGGATTGGTGAAGGTGCATCCCAAGGCTAGGGGGGCACGGAATTATTCCCAATGTGATTCCATGTTGATTGGGCACCATTCCAGCGCCAATACTTTCCCCTATATTCAGGTGCAAAATCCCACAGCGATTGTGGAGCATGAAGCAACAACTTCTAAGATCGGCGAAGAGCAGCTGTTTTACTTTCAATCTCGGGGGATTGGGGCGGAAGAAGCCATTGGCATGATGATCAGCGGTTTTTGTCGGGATGTGTTTAATCAATTGCCGATGGAGTTTGCGGTGGAAGCGGATCGCCTGCTCAGCTTGAAGTTGGAAGGCAGTGTGGGCTAGACCCGCAGGGCTTCGATTGGGTCAAGCTGGGCGGCTTTTCGGGCTGGGACAATGCCGAAAACCAGCCCAATTCCCGTGGACAACAGAAAAGAAACGGCAACGGCCACCGGATCAATGGTGGTGACGATGGGGGTGGTGAAGCGAATCACCAGCATCAAGCCACTGCTGAGGAGGATGCCGAGGGTGCCACCGCTGACGGCGATCAAAATGGCTTCCGTGGCAAATTGCTGCAAAATGCTGCGGCTATCGGCACCAATAGCTTTGCGGAGCCCGATTTCGTGGGTGCGCTCGGCAACGGCAATAATCATCACATTCATGATCCCTACCCCCCCCACAAACAAAGACAGGGCGGCAGTACCGGTCAACAACAGGCGCAGCAGTCCCAAAACCGTATTGGCAATGTCGAGGAGTTGTTGTTGATTGCGAATGATGAAATCATCGGCCCCTTGCAATTGGTGGCGTTGGCGCAAGAGATTGCGGATTTGAAACTCGGCAGCGGGCAATTGCTCTTCCTGGGTGGCAGAAACATAGATAGCCCGTAATTCCGTGCCAAAGGGGGAAACCCGACCGATAAATTGCTGGGCAACCACATTTAAGGGAGCAAAAAGTCCCGCATCACTGTTGCCAAACACTGTGGGTTTGGAGCGCAACACCCCCACCACTTCAAAGGGTTGATTGTTCAAAAAGATGGTTTCTCCTAGGGCAGCTTGGGTGTTGGCTCCGAATAACTGGGTGGCTGCCTCACTGCCTAGAACCACCACCGCTGCTTGCTTTTCTAAATCCGCCGGGATCAGAAAGCGACCGTGCTCAATTTCTAGGTTCAAAATCTGCAGATAGGCAGGCTGGGTACCGGTGAGTTCGTACTGGCGATCAATCCCCTGGCGAATCACCCGGACAGGAGTGGCAACGGTGCCGACCGCCGCTGCCACAGCCGGGGCTTCTGTAGCAATCGCCTGCAAGTCAGCGGTGGTGATCGGGCGGGTGTTGGGGGATTCGGCTAAACTCAAGCCCGTGGAAAAGACAATCAGTAAATTGGTGCCTAGGGAGCGGAATTGATCCACGGCCAAAACTTGGGCAGCATTGCCAAACCCAGCAATAGCTACCACCGCCGCATTGCCAATCAAAATTCCCAACATGGTCAAGCCGGTGCGCAAGCGATGCCGCTGCACCATCTGCCAGGCCATACGCACAGACGTCCCTAGTCCCATGGGCTTGCTCCTAACGGCGAATGTCAGGGCCGGTGTCGACCCCGGTGAAGGACTGTAGGGTGCGCCCGGGGGGTAAGGTTAAAAAGACCCGCTCCCCTGGCTCTAAACCCCTGATAATTTGGGTGACACCCTCCTGGGTCAGACCGGTTTCCACCAGCCGATAAACCGGCTGCCGCTGCTGGGGATCCCAGACGATCACCCCTTGTTGATTGCCGGCATAGATGACGGCTACGGCAGGGACGGTCACCGCTTGGGGGATGGGGTCGCCGACAAAGTCCACGGAGACATTCATGCCGGCCCGCAGGAGATTGTGGCTATCTTCGGGGGTGATGGTGACATAGAAGACGGTGACTTCCCGGACGACGACGGTGGCAGGGGCAATGCGACGCACAACGCCGGGGATGATCTGATCGGGAAAGGCGACACTGCGGATCTGCACTGTTTGTCCGACGCTGACCCCGGCGATTTGGGATTCGGGGACTTCGGCGCGGATTTCTAGGCCATCTGCTAAAGCCAGGATGGAGCTGGAGGTAGCCGCAGTGGCATCGGAGGCGGAGGTGGTGGGGGTGACAAAGGCGCCTACATCGGCATAGCGCTGGATTACCAAGCCGCTAAAAGGGGCGCGGATCTCGGTTTCGGCGAGGCGGGATTGGGCTTGCTGCAGTTGGGCTTGGGCTTGGGCAATTTGGGCTTGGGTTTGTTGGATTTGTTCGGGACGGGGGCCGGCTTGCAGACGCCGTAGGTCCGCCTGGGCGGCTTCCAGATCCGCCTGGGCTTGGTCGCGGCTAGCCTGGGCCCGATCCCATTCGCTGCGCCGCAGCACCCCAGCTGCCACCAAAGGAGCGATCCGGGCTAGCTCCCGCTCCGCGAGGTCGAGACGGCTGGCTTGGGCACTGACCCGGGCTTGGGCAGCAGCAATCACCTCCGGCAGTTCCCCCCGCTGCTGCTCCTGCAAGCGCAGCTGCAATTCCCGCAGGCGAGCTTGGGCCTGGGCCACGGGACTGCTGACATCGCCAAAGTCCATGCGGGCCAACAGTTGCCCGGCGCTCACCCGCTCCCCTTGCTCCACAAACAAGGCTGCCAAACGCCCGGCCTCCCGAGGGCTGATGTTAACTTGGCGCACCGGCTGTACCCGACCACTCACCCGCAGCCTGACCGTCAGATCCCGCCGCTCCGCCGGGGTCGTCAGCCTGGGCAGATCCTGCTCCAAACGGCGCCGACTCAGGATCGGCACACTCCCCAAACCCACAACCACCAGCCCCATCACCAGTAGCCACGGCCACCAGCGCCGCCGCGGCTTGACTTGGGGATCCCGACCGTTGCTGGAGACCGAAGAAGGGGGGGCAACCAACATGGTTTGTAAACTTTTTTATCGGCTGCTTTGATCGTAACCTGTGGGTGTGCCCTTGCCTATGGGCTAAACCTCAGGGTTGGGGGGATTTTAGCTCGGGAGAGCCGATGATAGAATGACAGGTACTCTCTAGATTTTTAGCGGATTTTCCCGGGGCCCAGTTCTGGATTCCAATTGTGGGGCGCAGCGATGAAACATACCTTGTCGGTTTTGGTGCAGGATCAGCCAGGGGCTTTGAGTCGGATTGCCGGGATGTTTGCCCGCCGGGGGTTTAATATTGACAGCTTGACGGTAGGCTTGACGGAACGACCGGGCATCTCGCGCATCATTATGGTGGTGCAAGGGGATGAGCGGGATGTGGAACAAATCAGTAAACAACTGCACAAGCTGATTGATGTGATCACGGTCAAAGATATTACGAAAATCCCCTGTGTGGAACGGGAATTGATGCTGGTCAAGGTGAATGCCACCCCCACCACCCGCTCCGATATTATGGATGTGGCACAAATGTTCCGAGCCCGAATTGTCGATGTGGCCGAAGAATCCCTCACCTTGGAAGTAACCGGGGATCCCGGCAAGATGGTAGCCATTATTAAGATGCTGCATGGGTTTGGGATTCGGGAGATTGCCCGCACCGGTCTGGTTGCCCTCACCCGGGAATCTGGGGTGAATACGGAGTTCCTCAAGCAAAATCCGGAGGCAGTGCTGGTCTAGCTATGCCCACCTACCCCCACCTGCCCTGGCAGGAGACCCTGAATTGGGATCCCGATGCGCAGGTGCTGGCTCAGTTTGAGCGGTTGCATCAGCAGTTGCTGCTGGGCAATCAAAAGCAAAATCTCACCCGCCTTACGGATGTGGTGGATTTTTGGGAAAAACATCTCTGGGACTCCCTGCGGGGGCTGCACAGTGGCCTACCCCTGCCTGTCTGCCAAGAGCATAGCCACAGCCTGATTGACCTGGGCACCGGCGCCGGCTTCCCGGGGATCCCGATTGCTGTGGTGTTGCCCCGGTGGCAGATTACGTTGGCGGATGCGACGAAGCGCAAGATTCAGTTTGTCCAGGAGACGCTGGGGGTTTTGGGGTTGACGCAGGTGCAGACTTTGGCGGAGCGGGCGGAGTGGATTGGGCGGCAGCCGCAATATCGGCAGCAGTTTGACTGGGCGCTGCTGCGGGCGGTGGGGCCGGCGACGGTCTGTGCGGAATATGCCCTCCCCTGTCTGAAGTTGGGTGGTCATGCCATCCTCTACCGCGGTCACTGGAGTGATCAGGAAGCCAAAGCCCTGGACAAGGCTCTGGCCATCCTGGGGGGAGCGGTGGTGCGGGTGGATGCCTTTCAAACTCCCCTGACCGGGGCCGTGCGCCATTGTCTGGTGATTGCCAAAACCCAGCCCACCCCACCGACTTTCCCGCGGGCCATCGGGATCCCGGCTAAAGAACCACTGGGAAGCGCTCCGCCATAGCCTGGTAGAGGGCGTGGGAGATTTGCCGGCAATAGTCGTTGTAGAGGGGGGAGGTGCGGAACTCTTCTGTGCGGGGGTAGGGTTCGGGGATGAGGACTTCCGTGACGACCCGCCCGGGATGGGCAGCCATGACTACGACCCGCCGGGAAAGATAGACGGCTTCATAGATGTTGTGGGTGACAAAGATGCCTGTCCAGCGCTGCTGCTGCCATAGATCCAGGACATCGTTGTTGAGTTTGCTGCGGGTGATTTCATCGAGGGCGCCGAAGGGTTCGTCCATGAGCAGAACTTGCGGGTCGGTGACCAGGGCCCGGGCAATGGAAACCCGCATTTTCATCCCCCCCGACAGTTCCCGGGGATAGCGCTTCTCCACCCCGGTCAATCCCACCAAGGCTAGGGCCTGACGAATTTTGGGCTCCGCCTCGGCCATCGGCATCCCGCGCAGTTTCAGGGGCAGATAGACATTGTTCCAGACCGTGGCCCAGGGCATGAGGGCAGCCTCCTGAAAGACGTAGGCCATTTGGGGGGGGGTATTGTCCCGCCAAGTGATGCTGCCGGCACTGGCACTGCCTAACCCGGCAATCAGACGCAGAACGGTGCTTTTGCCGCAGCCGGAGGGACCAACCAGGCTAGTGAATTCCCCTTCGGCAATTTCCAGGTTCAAATCCTGCAGGGCAACCGTGCCGTTGGCATAGACCTTGTGAACGTGCTGCAAGTGAATAACAGGTTTCATGGGCTGGAACCCTAGGTTCAGACTCCATTGTGGATCAGCTCACCGCCATCCAACTGCTCAAAGGGAGCAGAATTACCGCTAGGGATCCCATGCCTCTGCTTTGAGGAGCAACTAGCTTGTCTACCCCGGTAGGACTACCAACAAACGGTCATTTCTATGGAGGCTGCAACAGAGCTCTCACCCCCAGCCCCTCTGCCAAGGGGGGAGAGACCCACCTCTATTTTTTGTCCACATTTGTCCCCAGGAGTCTTATCAGATAGTCCCCTAGATCCCACCTCCTGCCCTTGATACCGTATTCAAAGGGGCGGCAACCTGACACAATGTTCAAAGGTTATCGGCCAGCCTATGTCTCTGTCCTCTGTTTCTGCACCTACGGGTGGGGTTCCGGCTTTTGTGATTCCAGCCCATAGCCAACCGGGAATCCGCCTGTCTTTGGTGATTCCCACCTACAATGAAAGTCGCAATATCCAACTGTTGCTGAATCGTTTGGTGGAACTGCTCGATCCCTTGCTGCCCAATGCCTACGAGCTGATTGTGGTGGACGATGACAGCCCAGATCAAACTTGGTTAGTGGCAAGTAAGTTACAGGATACATTCCCGCAGGTGCGGGTGATCCGCCGGCAGCAGGAACGGGGGCTGTCGACGGCGGTGGTGCGCGGCTGGCAACAGGCCCGCGGGGAAATCCTAGGGGTGATGGACGGTGACCTGCAACATGACCCCCGGGTGGTGGTGGCTTTGTGGCAAGCTATCCAAGGGGGCTGTGACCTAGCCGTAGCTAGCCGCCATACCCAGGGGGGCGGGGTGGAAGACTGGGGCTGGCTGCGGCGTCTAGGGTCAGAAGCCGCCCGCTGGCTAGGGATCCTGCTGCTGCCCCGGGTGGTGGGACGAATTCGGGATCCCTTGAGTGGTTATTTTTTGTTGCGGCGGGGGGCGATTGCCAACCGGATTCTGCAGCCGAAGGGCTATAAAATCCTGATTGAGGTGCTGGGACGGGGGGATATTGCCAGGATCCAAGAGGTGGGTTATGTGTTTCAAAGCCGGCAGTTGGGCCATAGTAAGGCTACTTGGAAGCAGGCGATGGAATATATCGAGCATTTGCTGCGGTTACGCCTGGCTTTGTGGCCGGTCAAGCGCTTTACCCGCTTTATTACCGTAGGCTTTATGGGAATGTTGGTGGACAGCTTGCTGCTGTTTGTTTTTCATGACCCACAGATGCTCAATTGGAACTTAAATCTCAGTAAGGTGATTGCTTCAGAAACCGCTATTTTTCACAATTTTATCTGGAATGACCGCTGGACGTTTGGGGATCTCAGTCACCATAAAAGGGGCTGGGGATCTTTTTGGCTGCGGTTTTTGCGCTTTAATCTCATCTGTACCTCGGGCTTGCTGCTGAATCTGCTCATCATTAATCTCCTCACCCGCTGGCTGGGGATCCATTATCTGATTGCTAATATTGTGGCGGTGGGGATGGTGGCATTCTGGAACTTTGGGCTGAATGCAACTCTCAATTGGCGCAGTCGCTCCCCTCGGGAGGAGTTGGTGTTGCCGGATGAGTGAGTGGCTCCAGGTTGCCCGTATCGTTGGGGTGCACGGGATCCGTGGTCTGCTCAAGGCCCGCTTGTTGTCGGATTTCCCGGAACGCCTGACCACTCCGGGACAACGCTGGCTGCGCTTGGGAGCGGCAGAACCCCAACCGGTGACCCTAGTCCAGGGGATAGCTCAGGTGAATAAGGGGCTATTTTTGCTGCGCTTCCAGGAGTGCCCCGACCGCACCACGGCGGAAACTTGGGTGGGGGGATCCCTGTTGGTGCCGGCGGGGGAGCAGCCGTTGTTACAGACGGAGGAGTATTATGTGCCGGAGTTGCTGGGGGTGCGGGTGCTTTGGCGGGGGCAGGTGGTGGGGACTGTGGCCGGGGTGATCACGGGGGCAGCCCAGGATCTGTTGGAGATTCAGGTGGGGGAGGAGCGGAAGTTGTTGCCGTTTGTGGTGGCTTTGGTGCCGGAGGTGAATCTGGCCCAGGGCTGGATTGTCATTGATCCGCCGGCGGGGTGGTGATGGATCCGATTACCGCGGCGGTGCAAGCCCAGTATGAGGCGTTCCCCTACCCGCCGGTGCCGATTGAACAGCCGGTCCAGGGCAAGGCACCCTATTGTTCCTACCGCCTGGGTCAGTACGCCCGCACGGGGCTGCTGCAGGAGCCGGGGGGCAAACGGGCTTTGGTGGCAGGCTGCGGGTCAGGCCATGAGATCCATCTGGTGGCTGTGACCAATCCAGGATTGGCGGAGGTGGTGGGGGTAGATCTCAGTCAACGTTCCATCGAGTTGGCCCGGGAACGGCTTGCCTACCATGGGCTACACCACTGCTCTGCTCAGGTGGGCAACCTCCTCGATGCCGATTCCCTCCCCCAAGGACCCTTCGATTGGATCGTCTCCTTTGGGGTGATCCACCACACTCGGGATCCGGTGTTGGCTCTGAGCCATCTGCAGCAGCGCCTGGCACCGGGAGGGATGCTGGCCCTGATGCTCTATAACCAGGACGGGCGCTACCCGGTCTACCAAATCCGCCGCGCCCTAGAACTGCTGGGAGCTTTCGGGATCCCGGCGGCGGAGCAGGTGGCTTTAGCCCGGGCGATTTTGGCAGCAGCTCAGCCCCAGACGATTACGGCGGCTCACTACCGGGGCAATGGGGCCTATTACCGCCATGATGAGAATGTCATCGACAATTTCTTTCATCCTCAGGATCGGCCCCTGACAATGGTGGGGATCGGGGAGCTGCTGACCCAAGCGGGGTTGGCTTTTGTGGATGTGGTGCCAGATCCCCACTCCTGGCGCATCGAACAGATCATTAGCCCCACCTGTCGCCTTTTCTATGAGCGCTATCGGCAGCTTTCCCGCTTGGAGCAGTTGCGGATCATGGAATGCCTCCACCCCTCTGGACGAACTTGCAGTGTCTTCTGGGCCTGCCGCCCTCAGGATCTGATTCGCTCTCCCAAAGATCCCAGGGCCAGTTCTTGGCAACTGAATCCTGATTTTGCCGACTGGGGATCGTTGAGTTGGGGGGGGCAAGTGTTGGGGCTCCAGGATCCTTTGCCTTTTAGTGGGGCGGGCTATGTGGATTTACGCTGGGCATTAGGGCAGTCCTGGCGCTTGACTGGGGAGGAATGGGCCCTGCTCACTTCCATTGCCGACCATCCCCGCAAGGGATCGCGACTTTTTGCCCACGCTAGCCCTGCGGTGCTGCAGAAATGGCAACGCTGGGAACAGGATTACCTGGTGATGCGGGTGGGCGAGGGATAATGAAGGTATGACGACAACACTGGTGCGTTTGCTGTGCTTCCTGGGGGTGCTGGTTTTGATGTGCCTCTGGGAACATTGTGCCCCTTTTCGGGATCCCCAGCCCCGCCCCTACCGGCGTTGGCTCAGTCATGGGGGGCTGCTGGCTATCGGTACTGCTGTGATGCGGCTGGTACCGGGGTTCAGTGCCCTGGCTGTAGCCAGCATTAACCGCTGGGGCCTATGCCACCAACTGGCTCTGCCAGAATGGCTGGGGATCCTGCTGACGGTGGTGGTGTTGGATTTGGCGGTGTATGGGCATCATGTGGTGTTTCACCGCTACCCGCCCCTGTGGCGCATCCACCAGGTCCACCATGCGGATTTGCACTTCGACACGACCACCGGCCTGCGCTTCCATCCCCTGGAACTGCTCCTGTCCATGCTCTGGAAAATGATCGTCGTTGCCCTGTTGGGATCCCCGGTTTTGGGGGTATTGATCTACGAGGTTGCCCTCAATGCCACTGCCCTGTTTAACCACGGCAATGTCCGCCTACCCGGGATCCTGGAGAGCTTGCTCCGTCCGGTTGTGGTCACCCCTGACTGGCATCGGGTGCACCATTCTAGCCGCCTGGAGGACACCAATAGCAACTATGGTTCTATTTTCTCCTGGTGGGATCGCCTCTTTGGCACCTACCGGGCCACGGCCCAGGGCTCGACCATCGGCCTGGAACACTACCGGGATCCCCAGCAGACCCAGCAGTTGGGGTGGATGCTGATGTTGCCGTTTTTGCCTCTGCCCCAGAAACACTGTAGTGAGCCCTAAGCGCTCTAGTGTTGAGGAGTGTTGAGGGTTGATGAGGGTTTGCTGAGACTGCAACCGGAAAATCTTGGGGGCTGCCCCCCAAAAACCTGCCCTGCCCTCAGCTTAGATCTGGCCGAGCCGGCTGCTAGTGGCTATGCATGAGCTGCATCAGGGCCTGTTGCAGATCGTCGGTGAGGCTCTG
>JAUQVP010000003.1:0-5108 GCA_039794745.1 Thermostichales cyanobacterium HHBFW_bins_127
CCTCCGGGATCCCTAAAAGGGTGGCGATGGCAGCCACGGTGGCTGGGTGATCGCCACTGAGCAGACACACCGCTAGCCCCCGCTGCTGCAGCCGCCGCACCACCTCCGCCGCCTCCGGCTTGAGGGGATCAGCCACCGCCAACCAGCCCAAACAAACCCCATCCCGCTCCACCCCCACCAAGGTTTGCCCGGCCTGCTGCTGCTGCTGCAACGCCGCCGGCACCGGGATCCCCAAAAAGGCGGCACTGCCTACCCGCACCTGATGCCCTACCACCCTTGCTTCCACCCCTTGCCCCGGGATCACCTGGGTCTGCTCCACCCCCGGCAGCGGCCCGGGGTAGGCCTGACGAATCGCCCGCGCCAAAGGGTGTTCCGAGCCTTGTTCCGCCGCCGCCGCCCAGTAGAGCAACTCAGGATCCCCCCAACTGTGGGTGACTTGGGGTTGTCCGCGGGTGAGGGTGCCGGTCTTATCCAGAACCACCCTGGTGATCCCCTGCAGTCGCTGGATAGCATCTCCCCGACGAATGACGATCCCCAACTGGGCTGCCCGCCCCGACCCCACCAACACCGCCATTGGGGTAGCCAAACCGAGAGCACAGGGACAAGCCACCACCAGCACCGCCACCATCACCAACAAGGCCTGCACCAGCGGCGAATGATGGACATGTACCCAGGGAAAAATCCGACTCATCTGCAACAACCAAGGCTGTAAAGCCGCCGCCCCCAGCCACCACAGCCCAAAACTCATCCCCGCCAGCACCAGCACCACCGGCACAAAAAACACCGTCAACCGGTCAGCCAACTGCTGGATCGGCAACCGGGATCCCTGAGCTTCCTGCAACAACTTCACCATCTGGGCCAAAAACGTCTCTGCCCCGGTGCGGGTTACCCGCAGCAGCAACAACCCCTCCTGGTTCACCGTCCCGCCGATCAGGGGCGATCCCACCTGTTTGGGTACCGGCCAGGATTCTCCCGTCGCCAGGGATTCATCCACGGAAGACTGGCCCCAGATCACCTCACCGTCGGCGGGGATCACTTCCCCCGGCTTCACTAAACAACAGTCCCCCACCTGCAACGCTGCTGCCGGCACATCCACCACCTGATCTTCACAGATCTCAGCCCCCATGCCTCGATACCAGTGGGCCAAGGGGGATTGGCGCTGGATCAGGCTGCGGATAGCTTGGTTAGCCGCCAGTCGGCCCCGGTGTTCCAGGAAACGGCTGAGGAGATGCAGCCCCATCACCATCGCCGCCACCTCCACAAACAAAGTCATCTCCGGGATCCCGGTTAGCCCCAGGGCATAGGTGGGCACCGTCCCCAGGGAAATCAGCACATCCATCGTCGGGGATCCCCGGCGCAGGGCGGCCCAACTGGCCTGATGGGTAGCCCAGCCCCCCACAAATACCACCGGAAACGCCAGCACCAACGTCAGCAGCTGGTGGTGGAGATTGTGGGGCAGATTCATAACCAAGCAATAAACCATCACCCCCATGAGGAGCAGCAGCGGGATCCCGGCCACGGCCAGGCGCAGGCCATAGGGATTAGTTTCCTGAGTCAGGGTGGGGAATTGCCCTGGGGTTTCCAGCAGTTGGGCAGAAAACCCGGCAGCGGCAACCGTTTGCAGCAGCACTTGCGGATCCACCTGGCCCACCACCCGTCCCTGTTGGGTGGCAAAATTCACCGTTGCCAACTGGACCCCTGGTAAAGCCTGTAACTGCTTTTCCACCGTGCGGGCACAGCCGGCACAACTCATGCCGTCGATGTGTAGCAGCAGGGCAGGGGGAGTTGGATCAGCAGTTGTCAGCTCCCCAGCATCAATGGCTATCGTCATAGATCACTCCACCCCCGGCATCCCTTGGTTATACTCAGGAACAGTTTCAGTAGGCTACCCCATGGATACTGCCGTGTACCCTCAGATTAACCCAGGCATGACCACCGAGAACCGTCCCTGGGGATCTTTTACAGTTTTGGAGGAAGGCCCCGGCTACAAGATCAAACGAATTGTGGTTTTACCTGGGCATCGCCTCAGCCTACAACTGCATTATCATCGTAGCGAGCACTGGATAGTCGTAGCCGGCACCGCCAAAGTCACCTGCGGCAGCGAAGAGAAAATCATCACCCAAAACCAATCCACCTACGTCCCCCCCTGCACCAAACACCGCCTGGAAAACCCCGGCGTCATTCCCCTGGTGATTATCGAAGTTCAAAACGGCCAATACCTCGGGGAAGATGACATCGTTCGCTTCCAGGACGACTACGCCCGCATCCCCCAGCGCTAGAGATCCTGGCGCCCTTGGGCCTGCCGATACTGCCAGCCATACCAAGCCGCCACCAGCCCATAGATCAACAAACCCACAACCCCCACCATTCCCAGCCCCTCCCTAGGGATCCCCGGATGGAAAATCTCCTTAAACCCTAGAGGAGGTTGCCACCACACCTGGCAGGCTGGGCTGATTGGTTGCTGAAAGGCACAGGGAGCAAAGGCCAGGGAAAACAAAAACCCCACCGCCATATACACCGACAGCAGCCAGCGCCAACCCAAAAACACCCGGCTCAACCAGCCGGGATCCTCAGCAATCTGCAGCGACAACACCGGCCAAAACCAAAGGGCCATCGGGATCAAGGCCCGCGCCGCCGGCCCCGTCAAAAACCCAATCGGGAGCCCACCGATCATTAGATAGACCGTAATTGCCAAAAGACTAGATACCTGCCAATAGATGCGCAGCAGCTCCCACACTGGTTGATTTCGGCTCAGCCCCGCCCAGAGCAGCAACCCCAACGGCACCACCACCGTCAGCAGCACTGCCACCCGGAAATCCCACCACACCCACGGCGTAAACCAGAACTCCATGGCCCGACTTGCCAGCACTTCCTGCCTGTGATTTTAGGGATCCCCGGGGAGAAAATCCAGTTCTAGGGCGGCGGAACCTGCCTGCACCAGCAGCTTAAAGATTTGACCCAACTGCCACCACATCAAGCCTCCCACCAGCACAGCCAGGATCGCCCCCAGCAACAGCCCAAACCAGAGGGCAAACCCAAACACCGTCAGACTCAAGCCCAAAAACAGAGCCGTCCACAGACACAGCCCCAGATAATTCAGCACCACCAGCGGCCGTTGGTACTCAATCGTTGCCTGAGTCAGGCGGTTAGCCTGCCAGCGTCCCACCTGATACTCCAAAGCATCCTTGAAGATCACCCCATGGACCACAGCAAAAAACGTCACCACGGCGATCGCTGCAAAGATCGGCGGATTGTGGAACGTCTCTGGCAACCCTTCCGGCGGCATACTCACCTTGTTACAAATCTTTACTGAATTATAGCCTAGTTGAGGGGGACAAAATCAAAACCGGTTTTGGAGAGAGTGCCCGGTTGGATCTGCACCAGTAGTACATTCCCCTGTCGTTCGCCACTGGGGGTAAAGCGCACCTGGCCGGTCACCCCACTCACCTGAAAATCAGGGCTGGCCAAAGCCCGGGCCAAAGCCGTGGGATCTGTCAGCCCCGAGCGCAGGGCCGTGGTAATAGCCAGAGTAGCATCATAGGCCAAAGCCGTGCGCCAGTTCACATCCCCCCCCCACACTTGCCGGGCCGCCGCCGGAAACTGGGGATCCCCGGAGCGTTGGGGGTGCCAGGGCACGGGTAGGATCATGCCATTGACCGCCGCCTGTCCCTGTTGCAGGGTATCAATGCGGTAGAGGGCATCCCCCCCAAACAGGGGGAGGCGACCATTATTGAGGCGGGCCACCTGGATGGCCCGGTCAAAGGTGGCTGCATCGCTGAGCAACACCACCCCTTGGCTAGCGTTGTCAATCGGGGGCAACTCCCCCTGGGACAGGTCAACCACTTGCAGGATTTCTCCACCTTCCAGAGTCAGGGTCGTGGTAAAAGCGTCCTTGAGGGAGCGGCTATAGGAGCTCTGGGCATTGAAAAAAACCGACACCCGTCGGCGATTTTGACTCAACAGGTAGCGGGCCAAAGCCGTGCCCGTAAACTGATCACTGGGGACGGTGCGAAAAATAAAGTTTTGCGTTCCCAAATTCACCTGCACCAACTCCGTACTGGTGGAAGTAGGGGCGATCATCACCTTCTGTCCCTGCCGGTAAATAGGAGCAACCGCCACCGAGGTAGCACTGGTGCCATGGCCCACCACCGCCAAAAAGCGGGGATCCCGGACAATGGCATGGGCGATGGTTTGGGCTTGGGTTGGGTCGTTATTGTCATCGCCGATCCAGACCCGCAGGGGCAGGGCGTTACCGCGATTGAGGTTATGGAGGTCTTGCATATGGGCTACCCCCCGCAGGATTTCCCGGGCCGGGTTGACGCTGCTGCTGATGGGGACCACCACCGCAATATCCGCTGCCGGGCCGGGCCCAAGGCGGGCATTATTGAGATAGATCAACGTCTCTGGGTCATTGCGCAACTCCCCCCGGGCAACTTGAAACTGGGCAACTGCTGTGGCAAAGTCCCCCTGGGCCAAGGCCGCGATGCCCGCAAGCTTGGCTGGGCTGGTACTTTCGGTAATCATCAACCGTTCCCCCTGACTGAGCAGGGTTTCTGCACGGGGATCCCGGGCAGCCAACAGCCCGCCCCAATTGGGCAATGCAAAACCGCCGCTTGTGGTTTGGGTCGGGGCCGGTGCGGGGGTTTGGGCGCGCTGGCGGCCGAATTGGTAGGCCGTAAATCCTATGGCCGCGGCCAGCCCAATCCAAACAATCGGGGGGATGGTGACAGGTTTCATAGCACCTCACAGTTGATCAGATCCATTCGGCAAGGTAGCCCCGGTTTGTCTGATTATAGATAGGCTTTAGCGTTGCCAAAGAAAACTGACGGTTACTCGGTCCCAATTGTTATCGGTTTTATTAACTTGGGCAGTGGCGGTGGCACCGGGGGGGACATCGCTGGGGGTAAAGGCAGCAATGCGGGTGTCCACCAGTTGGTTATTGCGGAAGAAGTCAAACTTGGCTTGGGCAGCCAAAATCGTGCGGGTACTGCGGTTAATCGCTTGCACGGATAGACGACTGCCGGCCCCAGAACGTTCCTCCTGGATGGATCCCACAATCACAAAATCTTGGTCAGAGCTAGCCGTGGGGGGGGCTGGGGTTGCTGGGG
>JAUQVP010000003.1:5208-65208 GCA_039794745.1 Thermostichales cyanobacterium HHBFW_bins_127
GCTGGGGTTGCTGGGGCTGGACTGGCTGGGGTGACTGGGGCTGGGGTCGGGGAGCGCAATTGGCTCACCACCCGCACCAACTCCTGCTGAAACAAAATAAACGCCTCCCGCGACTGATTCGCCACCTGGGCCATGCCGATTTTGTCCGTATCCGTCAAGCTCAGCTCTCGCACCTGCCCAGCAATGCTCAACCGCAGGCGATCCACCTCCCGATTAATAAACTTATCCAACTGAGGAAAAACATTGATCACACAACCGTTCATCATCCCTAGCTCCACCACCCGCCCCGAACTCAGCAGTAGTTGCGCCGGGCCACAACTGGTGGACTGCACCAGCAACGGCACATTCACCGACCCACGGCTGGTATTACTCAAACTCACCGGGATCCCGTCAACGCTGCCCCGCCAAACGTGGCGGATCTCAGGGGTAGCATTGGGCACAGGCTCTGTGATGTATTCCCCGGCAGCCCAGACCGGCTGAGCCAAGCAAAGCAGCAGCAACAACAAAGGCAGCATAGCAAAGCTGAGCTATCAAGCACGCATCTAGGGTAGCAGGGCTGATCCGGCTATGAATCGAGTAATTGGCGCAACTTTGGCAGCACCCGGCGGGTGGCCTGATAGCCGATGCGAATAATTGCCTCAGCCTGGTGGAAATCAAAAATCCCAAACGCTGTCAAATCCGGCTCCACCAGCACATCCGGTGGATAGAGCTGAAACTGACTCTGGGTAACCCGCTGCTCCATGATATTGATAGCGGTACCAATCACATCAAAAATATTCGGTCCCTCCTGCTTTGGGGCTGCCCAGCGCTCCAGTTTTTGCTGGATCCCTTCTTTTACAGCTTCATACTTCTCCCGAAACACCCCAATCACCTTGCTGTAAATCCCCCCCTCCTGCACCTGGGCCAAATACTCCTCCTTGTCCTCCGACTCCGTCGGGATCCCCTCCTGGGTATTGGCTTCTACCTGGGTGGCCACCACCTCCGCCCGGTAATTGCGGCTGAGATTAACGGCGAGCACCACCTCTGCTCCCATCTGCCGGACCACATCCACCGGCACCGGATTGACCACCCCCCCATCGGCCAGATAGGTATTTTCTTTTTCCAAGGGGGTAAACACACCGGGGATAGCAATGCTGGCCCGGATCGCCTCCACCAAAGATCCCCGCTCCAGAATCACCCCTTGACTGCGCAGCAGATCCGTTGCCACACAGCAAAACGGGATCGGCAAATCCTCAATTTGGGTATCAGCCAAATAGTCGGCCAACAGTTCGTAAACCCGATTGCCATCCAACAGCCCCCGATTGGGAAACGTCAAGTCAAAATAACTCAGCAACAACTGCCAGTCCAACTCCCGCACAAACCCTTCCAGCTCATCCAACTGCCCCGCCGCATAGATCCCCCCCACAAACGCCCCAATACTGGCTCCTGCCACACAACTCACCGGGATCCCGGCCCGTTCCAGGGCTCGCAGGGCGCCGATGTGGGCCCAGCCGCGTGCTCCGCCGCTGCCCAGCGCCAGACCTAACCTTTTCCCCATTCCTGGACCTCCAGTTTGTGTCGAGCTACGGTTTGGGTGTGGGCGTGGCAACCGTTGCCGAACCCATGCCCTTACTTTAAGCCATGGATCCCCGATAGCCAGTTGTCCCTCGAGGAAAATACCCCTGCCCTTGCTTGCAGCAGCAATCCGAAAGCACAACATCCCGAGCCATTTCAGCCCTTCAAGGGGTTTGAGCCAGAGCCATCAACCCCACCCTCCTTATTAAGAAGTTAAGTTTAGATTATGGCCAGACTAAGAAGTTTGCGAATCTCTGAGCTTGATCGGGGAGGGAGGATCGATTGCAGGCAGTATCTGGTAGGATAGCGCCAGACTTTGTGGTTAGGTCAATGGCCCGATGAAAGCGACCTTGACGGCTGTAATTAAGGCATCCGATGTCACGGTTTACTATGGCAACTACGCGGCAGTGCGTCAGGTTTCCATGAACATTGCTGCTCGGCATGTGACGGCTTTCATTGGTCCGTCCGGTTGCGGCAAAAGCACCCTCTTGCGCTGCTTCAACCGTATGAATGATTTGATCCCAGGGGCGCGGGTGGAAGGCAAGATTTTATTTGACGATGACGACATCAACAACCACGATGCGGTGGAGATTCGCCGTCGCATTGGTCTGGTGTTTCAGAAGCCCAACCCCTTCACCAAATCCATCTACGACAATGTGGCTTTTGGACCGCGGGTGAACGGCTACACCGGCGATCTCGATGAGTTGGTGGAGCAATCCCTGCGCCAAGCGGCCCTGTGGGACGAGGTCAAAGATAAATTGAATGAGAGCGGCCTATCCTTGTCTGGGGGACAGCAGCAGCGGTTGTGTATTGCCCGTACTTTGGCGGTGCAGCCGGAAGTGATCCTGATGGATGAACCCTGTGCTTCTTTGGATCCCATTTCCACCCTGCGGATTGAGGAACTGATCAAGGAACTGAAGCAGCACTACACGATTATCATCGTCACCCACAACATGCAGCAGGCGGCGCGGATTTCCGACATGACCGCCTTTTTCAACACCGAGGTGGATGAACGGGGGGTGCGCTACGGGCGCTTGGTGGAGTACAACCGCACGGAAAAGATTTTCAACGCCCCCTCCCACCGGGAAACGGAAGAGTATGTCAGCGGTCGCTTTGGCTAACTCATAGTGCGGAGGCGGGTCAAAACCCGCTTGACATCAAACACCAAGCTGGCATCCTGGGGATCGGTCTGCATAGCCTTGAGCAGATAGGAGTGAGCTAGATCCACCAATCCCCGTTGGGCGTAGGCCTCCCCCAAACGGTAGTAGGCCAAGGCCAGCACGTGCCTCACCTGCCCATCCTGGGGAAACTGCCGATATAGCCCCTCCGCCCCCTGCACCGCAGCCATTAACTGCTTGCGGACGAGCAAAGAGCGGATCTGCAGCACCTGCTCAGCACTAGCCGTGGGCACCGATGCTGAGCGAGATTGCCGACCTGACTCCCCCTGCACCTTCACCACCACCCGCTGCTGCCCTTCCCAGCTAGGGCGCACCTGAGGGGAATGCTGCTGATCCCACTGCTGCCGCTTCTCCGGATCCCTGAGCACTTCGTAGGCAGCGGTAATCTGTTTGAAGCGCTCTTCCCCGCTTGGACCCACCCGATCCGGGTGGCACTGGCGCACCAACTGCCGGTAGGTGCGCTTGATCTCTTCCGGGCTAGCCGACCGACTCACCCCCAAAACGGCATAGGGATCCCATGTCATAAGCTGCTGCCTGAGTCTTTAACCCAGTTTAACAGTTGTTCAGATTTTGTAGGCTTCTGGACCCTTGTTGATGAACTCCAGGGTATAGCCCTTCTTGTAGTCCACATTGGCAGCCACCAACTGAAACTCCACCATGGACTGGTACAGGGATCCCCAGCGTTCATCGGTCATGGCGCCAACCCCGAGTTTTTCCGCATCCCCCCCGAAAACAATCCCGTATTCTTTCATTTTTTCCAGCCCAAACGCCAGCAGGTCGTCGGTCATTTCCGGGTTATCTTTTTTGATCAGGGCATTGGCTGGGGCAGGGTCTTCAAAATAGCTGTACCAAGCTTTGATGGAAGCTTCCACAAAACGCTGGGTGACATCCTTCTTGTCGGTGACCATACGCTGGGTAGTCTGGATGGTAGTGGCATAGGGAGTGTAGCCATAGTCGGCGATCAAAAAGATCACCGGGTCAAACCCACCCTCTTTGCGGATGGAGTAGGGTTCCGAGGTCAGGTAGCCCTGTTGCACTAGGGACTTGTCCTGTAAAAAGGGGCCCAAGTTGAAGTTATAGGGAATGATTTGATCGTCGGTGAAGCCAAAGCGGGCCCGCAAAAAGGGCCAGTAGGTCACCTTGCCCCCGGAGGACACCAGAATCCGCCGTCCCTTCAGGTCTTCCATTCGTTCTATGCCTTGGCCGGGGTGAGCCAGCAGCACCTGCGGATCCTTTTGGAAAATAGCTGCCACAGTCACCAAAGGTAAGCCTTCCGCCACGGCGCTCACCTGTTGCAAGCCCGATCCCATGAAGAAGTCAATCGCTCCCCCCACCAGCAACTGGACTCCGTTCACCTGGGGGCCACCCATTTTCACCGTCACATCCAACCCATGCTCTTTGTAAATGCCGGTGGCCACCCCCTGGTAGAAGCCCCCGTGCTCCGCTTGGGCAAACCAGTTGGTGCCGTAGGTCACCTTATCGAGAGTAGTCCCTTGGCTAATTAACACCGGCCCTCGCCGAGGAGCGGCTTGGGCGGCACCAGCAACCGCTGCCCCGGCAGCAGCTAGAGTCTGCAGAAATTGACGGCGAGTTTTCATGGCACAACAAGAGATAAACATTAAAAGTACTGGAAGCCCAAAGCAGCGGTAAAGTTCCCCTTAGGCCTCGAGACTTTTGATTGTCAGGGATCCCCTCCGTCGAAAAAGTCCTCTGTGAACCCTTTAGCCATCCTTCTTCCCCTCAGGAACCTTGCTCCCAAAAGGGTAATCTGATCCCTAGGCACTTGGACCAGAACAGGATAGGATTTCAGAACACCATTGCATTGTTATGTCTGGCTCATCAGCAACACCTTGGGATCCCTACGACCTCCTGTTGAATGGGGAGGAGTTAGCGGTGCCGAGTCGCACTGGCTGGCCGGAATCTTTTGTTGGTCATTTGCAGGCTTTGCAGCAGGCTTTTGAGCGGGAAAAGCGGCAGATCCTGGATTTATTGGCTTCCCTTTCTTTTGCCTTGCGGGCCTTTAACAATCTCAACCAGATTCTGGAGCTTATTCCCCTTTTGGCTAGCCGCCTGACCCATGCGGATGGGGGGGCGCTGATTTTGTTCAATGAAAACGGCACCATCCAATTGGAGCGCTTGCACTGTCTGGATGCCGATGAGCGTTCTCAGATTCAAGCGGCGCTCCAGCAGCTGACGGAAACGGTCAGTCACCACCAGCAGGATATGCCTCTGACGCCCACCTGCTTAGAACATGTGTTGGACGAGCAATTTCGTCAGCAAACCCAAGGGCATATCCTGGGGGTACCGCTGTTGATTCGCAATATTGTTCGGGGGCGACTGTATGTCTTTAGTCATCAGCCGGATTGGAACCCTCGGGAGCAGGAAAAGCTGCTGCAAATCATCGCTGACCAAGCGGCTGTCGCCATTGAAAACAATGAATTGGCAGCGGAGTTGAATCGCCTGCAAGCCCTGCACCGGGAAGTAGCCAGTGGCTCTGATATTCAACAAAATCTCCTCCCCCGTGCCTGTCCCACCATTGCGGGTTTACAGCTGGCTGCTCGCTTTGAAGCGGCCAGCCAAGTAGGGGGCGACTACTACGACTTTATCCCCCTCGGTCAGGATCCCTTTCAAGAGCCATCCCAAACGGGGGATCTGGCTAACCAGCCTTGGGCTTTGGTGATCGGGGATGTGATGGGCAAAGGGGTGCCGGCCGGGATTTTGATGGCAGCCACCCGCTCGATTTTGCATGTGTTGACCCAGCATCCCCCCGCCCAGGTGCTACGCTACTTGAATCGAGCTATTTTCAATGATTTAGAAAGCTCGAACCGCTTTTTAACCCTGTTTTACTCCGTCTATGACCCGCAAACCCGCACCCTCACCTACAGCAACGCTGCCCACCCCCCAGTGCTGTGGTGGAAAGCCCAAACCCGCACCCTCACCAGCCTCGATACGGAGGGATCCCTGATTGGTTTGGACATCAACAGCACCTTTGAGGAAAAGCGGGTGACCCTACAACCGGGGGATGTGCTGGTCTACTACACCGATGGTTTTTCGGAGGCCAGCAACCGCCGCGGCGAGCGCTGGGAACAGGAAGGGCTGGAAAAGGCCCTGCAGTGGGCGGCCCAACGCTACCGGGATCCCGAAACCATTCTTGAGAGCTTGTATGCGCAGGTGAAGGCTTTTCAGCAGAGTCAGGATTCGGTTAGTTTAGCCCCTTTGCGGGGCAGTACTCCCCAGCCTTTGGTGGATGACATGACCATGGTGGTGGCGAAGGTGGTTGATCAATAGTGGTTGCCGACCTTGCGGTGGTGCACTGCTGGGGTGCCATCGGGATTGGCCACCCGTCCATCACTGACGGTGGCATAGATGAGCCAGTGGTCGCTGAGTTCCAGGCGGCTTTGCACCTGGCATTCCAGATAGGCTAGGGCTTCACTGAGGATGGGGCTACCGTTACTAGCGGTTTGGGTTTTGATGCCGGCAAAGCGATCTGCCCCAGGCGGGAAAAACGTCAGAAAATGCTTCATCAGATGGAGGTGTTTGCCTTCTTCCAACACATTCAGGACAAACTTATCCTCAACCTGCAGAAACGATTCAATCGCCCGGTCCTTAGCCACGGCAATGGTGATCCCCGGTGGATTCTGGCTGGCGGGCATCACCCAGGAAGCCAGCATGGCGCTGCTGGCCCCTGCCTTGCGGGCAGTCACCACATATAACCCCCCTGATAGTCGTCCCATCGCCTTATCCAAGTCACTATCGAGGGATTTCATCTGTTTAATGGTGCGCGCTTTGGTGAGGCGCTGGCCCAGGTCGGTACCGGCTTCCTCGCACAGTTGATAGATACTGGCATTCATCCCTGCCAATTGCCGCACCCGGATCACCGGAAACGCCAACGTCAGCCCCAGATCCTGGAAGCGGCTTTGCAAAGGATAGCTGGGTTGATCCTCACCACTGCCCGATTCATAGATACCAAACACCTGCCCCGGATGGATGGCCCCTAACACCGTCCCCAAAGCCCCTTGCAACTTGCCGGCCAACTCGCCACTAGCTGGTGGGGTCACCATCACCACACCCGCCACCGCTTCCACCAGTTCCCGCAACTCTTGGGCCTCACAAAAGCGCAGATCGGCCATTTCCACTGCCACACCGGTCTTGGTGATCCCCCTGGCAATGGCTTGGGAGAGCCGGTCACTGTAGCCGTAATCGGAAATGTAGAGGACTGCCACCGTGGTCTCAGCTTTGGCTTGATTTTGACTCCAAGTGCGGTAGCGCTCCGTCCATTCCGGCAAATGATATTGCAACAACGGCCCGTGTCCGGTGGCAATCATGCCGATGGGCGGCAGTTGCTCCATGCGTTTAAGCGCCGACAACACTGAACGGGCATTGGGCCCCATCAAACAGTCATAGTAGAAGCGAAAGTCCGATTCAATCTCTTCCAGATTTTCATCAAAAACCCGATCACTGCAATAGTGCATACCAAAGGCATCACAGGTATAGAGGATCTGGGTGCCGTGGTCATAGGTAAAAATCGTATCCGGCCAGTGCAAATTAGGAGCCATGACAAACTCCAACACATGCCCTTGCCCCAGGTCGAGTTGATCCCCATTTTTAATCACCTTTTGGGCAAAGGGACGATGCACCAAGTCCGCCAAAAACTGCAGCGCCACCTTGGATCCCACCACCACCAAATCGGGATTGAGCTCCAGCAGATCCCCGGTCAAGCCACTGTGATCCGGCTCCGTATGGCTGATGATTAAATAGCGGATCTGGCGGGGGTCAATTTGCCCTTGCAACGCCTCTAGATACAACCGGCGAAATTTGGCATGGGAACTGTCAATTAAAGCAACCTCATCCCCACGGATCAAAAAGGAATTGTAGGTGGTGCCGTTGCGCAAGCCAAACTCAATGTCAAACCGATCCCGATCCCAATCCAAGGAACGGATGGCAGTTGTATCCTCAGCAATCCTCTCAGTCTGGGTGCTGAGACGACGGGTGAGGGGGGTAGCTGTCATCAGGGATCCCTCAAAAACTTCTACTTTTCATCATAGGCTAAGTTTTTATACCTACCAAGAACTTACAAAGAACTGAGGAGGGATTCGTCGGTGGCGCTGGCCGGGGTTTTGGCGAGGTGATGCAGGTAGTCTTGATGCACCTGTTGGAAGAGTTGGCGGTCTTGGGGGTTGCCTTTGCGACCGATGACTTGGAACAGGCCGGTTTCGCCGCTGCGGCCGCGGATCCGCCGTTTGCCCAGGGGAATGGTCTCGATCAACTCCGCCACCAGGTCATAGGTGGACTCGGTGATGATCAAGTCGGTGGCAAAGTCTTTGGTGAGGGATTCGACGCGGCTGGCAACGTTGACCGTATCCCCCAAGACGGTGTACTCGGAGCGTTCTTGGGAGCCAATGCTGCCAGCGACGGCATCACCGAAGTTAATGCCAATGCCAGCAAAAAATGGCGGTAGACCCTCTGCCTGCCATTGCTGCCGCAGTTGCGCCAGGCGCGCCCGCATCTGAAGAGCGGCGGTAACAGCATTGAGGGCATCCTGCTGCGCCCCCTCGGAGGTGGGAGAGCCAAATTCAGCCATGATGGCATCACCGATAAACTTGTCAATGCAGCCTTTGCAGGCGGTAATTTCAGCCACCATCGCCGTCAGATACTGGTTGAGCTGGGGGATCAGGGCTTCCGGGGGTAGTTCGCTAGAAAGGGTGGTAAAGCCGCGAATGTCACTAAACAGCACGGCCACTTGCCGTTTGCGCCCCCGCAGCAAGTTGGTAAAATCTTCCGGCTGGCTCATGATCTCGGCGGCCACCGGACCCGATACGTAGCGATCCAAGGTGCGGCGCAGCTTCAGTTTTTCCAACTGGGTTTGGATGGTGCGGCGGCTCCCTTCCGTCACCCCTATCCCCAGCAGGATCAGGTTGCCGGTGACGAGATTGGGCATGGCGATCCGGTACTGCAGCAGCACCCCGGCAGCTACGGTCACCCCCACCATGGCAGCACCCATGCTCAACAACAGGGCTTCCAAACGCTGCCAACGCAGGATCAACCCTCCCCCCAGCAAACCAATCCCCAACAACACCAGCAACTGCTGCCCAAAATCCAAGGGAACAATGGCCCGGTTTTCCAACAAGGTGCCAATTTGATGGGCCTGAATCTGGGGCCCCGACAGTCGCCCCAGGGGAGTCTGGTGAAAATCCTGCAAAGTATCAGCGGTAGCCCCAACCAAAACAATTTTGTCCCGCAACACCTCCCCATCCCGCCAGTTAGTCTGCCGCAGGCTCGGCACCAGCAATTCGTAGTAGGGAATCTCCCTAAAGGGCTGACTAAAGTAGTAAATCCATGCCCCCGCCGGCGGCCCCTCGTACCCCACCCCAGCTACCTCCAAGGCTGCCTCCGCCAAGGACGGCAACACCGGGATCCCCTCAGGGATCCCCAAGTTTGCCGACAGCTGAAAAATCCGCGGGTCCCCGAAACTGGACTGGGTATTGACAAACCCCACCGTCACAGAGGCAGAGCCGACAATATCCGCATGGGGGAGATTCACCGAGACCTGGCTATCCCCGAAGCTATAGTTAGCCCCTAGCACCACCCGGGATCCCGAGGTAGCTAGGATGTGTTGCCAGGTGTGGTCATCGCTGGGGCCGTAGGCGCTTTGGGTACTGAAGACCACATCAAAAACAACAGCTCGGGCCCCAGCGGCCAAAGCCAGGCGGGTGAGTTCGGCGTGGACAGCCCGGGGCCAAGGCCAGGCAGTCATAGACTCTAGGATCGGGGCCTGCTCATAGTCTTCTGGGAACAGTCTGCCTTCTACATTCAAAGAATCATTGTCAATAGCCACAATCACCACTTGATCTGGCGGCAACACCGGGCGCAGCCGCTGCCAAGCCTGCATCCACAACCCCTGAGCACTCAACTCCCAGCGCCGCAACGGGGATCCCGGAGTGGCCCAGGCTAGGATGAGGGATCCTGTCCAGCCCAGGATGGTTAGGAGAGGCAGGAGGCGGCGCAGCATAGGTTTAGGCGAGGGTGATCATTCCCTTCTGTTGTAGCTGTTGCACAGCGGTTTGCAGAGCTTGTAAACGGCTGGTGAATAAATTATTGCGGGGGACGATGTGGAAAATGCCCAAGCGTTCTAGACGTTGTTGCAGTTTCTCACTGGCTCCCACCAAAAACACTTGCGCCCCCTTGTCAACGGCATCGCGGATGGCGTTTTCAATCGCCAGGGAAGCGGTCACCCCCATCATCGGCACATCCGTCAGATCCATCACCAAAACATCGGTCACCTTCATGGCATTATGTTCTCGGGCAATCGCCTTAGATAGCCCAAAAATCATCGGCCCACTCAAATAAAACAGCAAGATCCTGCCCTTACCCAGATCCAAAAGCTGCTTTTCCTCTGGACTCAGGCGCACATCATCATCCGTATCCGTAATTAGCTTAATGGACTTGGCTTGCACCTGGCTGAGCCGTTCAATGGTGAGAATATCGGCCACAAAAACCCCCACCCCCACCGCCACAATCAAATCCACAAACACCGTCAAAAACAACACCCCATACATAATCAGGGATCCCCGCAGGGAGACAGAGTGGGCCCGTTTGAGGAAGCTCCAGTCGAGAATATCGAGCCCCACCTTGAAAGCGATCCCGGCCAGCACTGCCATAGGGATGGGTTGGGTGAGTTGGGCTGCCCCCAAAACGATGATCAACAGAATCAGGGCCCGCGTCACCCCTGCCAGATGGGTTTTGCCGCCGGTTTGGATATTGACCACCGTCCCCATCGTGGCTCCTGCCCCCGGCAACCCACCACACAATCCGGAAATAAAATTGCCGATCCCCTGTCCGATCAACTCCTTATCGGAGTCATGCTCCGTGCGGGTTAAACTATCGGCAATCACCGATGTTAATAGCGTATCAATACACCCTAAAATCCCCAGCAAAAAAGCATCAATCATAATCACTCGCCAATGTTGGGGTTCAAACACCGGCACCTGCAAAACCGGTAACCCCGTTGGGATCTCGCCGATGCGACGCAGTTCCCCATCCCCAAACACCGTCAGGGACAGCAGCGTCCCCACCACCAGTGCCACCAACTGGGGCGGTAGATAGCGACGCCACGGCTTTGGCCAGACCATAATCAAGGCAATTGTGATCAAACCCAAGGCCAACTCCGGCCAGCGAGCATTGCTTATGAGCATTGGCAAAGCTTGGAGCGTGCCTATAACCCCGCCCCGGGGAGTTGGCTGCCCTAACAATGGTCCAATTTGGAGAATAATTAGGATCACCCCGATCCCCGACATAAACCCGGAAATCACACTGTAGGGCATCAGGGTAATGTACTTCCCCAGCTTAAAAAAACCAAAAATAACCTGCAAAATCCCCGCCAACATCACCACCGTAAAAGCCATCCCCAACCCCTGATCGGGATCCAGGCTGAGCATTTGGGCAACAATCGTGGTCATCACCACCGTCATCGGTCCGGTCGGCTCGGAAATCAAAGTTGGGGTCCCCCCGAACAGAGCCGCAAATAACCCCACACACACCGCTCCGTAAAGCCCCGCCGTTGGCCCTACCCCAGAAGCCACCCCAAAAGCCAGCGCCAAGGGCAGCGACACAATCGCCGTCGTCACCCCACCAAAAACATCCCCCCGCCAATAGCTCAACTGGAAGGGGTTGAGCAAAAACTTTGATGTTTGAGTACCGAGCATATAGCAAAAGCCGATCCGACTGCTCTCATCATCCCTGAATCGGGATCCCAAAAGGGTAGCTCAGGTCAACAATTTTGCCCCCGTCAGAGACAGCCTGGACAAGCAAAGCTGGGCGAGAATCAGGGGGTTGGGATCACGGATGCAAGCAGCCAGAAAGAGAGCTAGGGATTAGACATCAGCCCATCCCTAGCCAATAACTTAGATTTTCACGATTTTCGCAAAAGAGCGCCTAGGAATTGCCTGGAGCTGGGACAAAACTCGGCACCACAATTTCCTTACTTTGCTTCGTCAACTGCCCATACAACGCCTGGGTATTGGGGAAATTGGCTGCCGGCAAGGTGGGGAAGCGCCGGTAGGGCACCACATCCTCATTAAACAGATCCCGATACTCTTGGGTATTGAGCATGGCCCTGATAAAGGCCTTCAGCCCTTGGGTAGCCAGGATCTTGTTGTAGGTGCGGATTTCCACCTGATTCAGGGGTGCCCGCCCCAAAAAGTGCTTTGTGCCCAGCTCAATCACCTTGGTATTGGGATAGGGCTGGTAAAACTCTTTTTGGTAGAGGGCCGAGCAACCCAGAGCCTCAATGAACTCCTTGACTGTGATCTCACCATTGCGCAACTTGCTAGCCGCCCCACTCAGTTCCCCATCCAAGCCATAGGCATCCATATCCCGCTCAAACACCTGCCGGAAAGCTGCCCGAATGACATTATTCACCTGCACCTTATCGGCCGTATTGGTGAGCTTAAAGATCACCGTTTCTTCCCGCCGCTTCGGCACCCCCTGCTGGGCCCGCCGTTGAATCTCCAGTTCCCCAAGCTTATCGGCATCACTGGGGGTGCCCAAAACCACAAACTTGGGCGGCGGCGGCGGTGCTTCCATCACCTGCGCCATCGTACTCACATCCGCCGAGCCAGCTCGCAGACGCCGCAAGGACAATCCCCCTGCCGTCAGATAGCGCTCATAGGGAACCGTATCTTCCCCAAAGGCAGTTTCGTATTCCTTGCTGTCAATAATCGCATCCACCACCGCATAAAAGCCCTTCTGGGAAGCAATATCAAACAGGGCATTCATTTCCTGCCGTCCATAGGTTGGCCGCCCCAACAGCTTGCGATGGATAAACTCAATCGCCTTAGTCACATACAGGGTTGACCAATACTTGTTGCGGAACAAATCCGACTTAGCCACCTGCCGGACAAACTCCCGCACAGAAATCTCCCCACTCTCCAGCTTGATCTCCCAGCGGGTCAACCGTTGCCCACTATAGGGCTCGTAGCCGTACACCTGCTGATAAACCGCCCGAATCACCGCCTGGGTCGAGCCTTCTGAGCCAGTCACCCCTGCTAGGGCCCCAATTTTGCGGCTCCGACCGATGGGGGTTTGGGTGAGTTTGAAAATCTTAGGTGCCAAGCTGCTTGGGGTGGCAGCGCTGCCGGGAGTGGTGCGCTCGTTTTCCAAAGCAAAACCATTGCGAATCAGGATCCGCTTGACATCCTTGTTGAAAAAGGCTGGCCGCGCCTTGGGATTGCGGGTTTCCTTGGGGAAAATTGCCCCAAACTGAATCTCTAAGGGGTCGTTGCCGGTACCGTAGGCATGCTGATCCGGCAACGGCTGCTTGTAGCCAGCAAACAGGGTAATAAACTGCGGCACCTTCCGCTGCGGCGCCGCATAGCTGTAGAGATCAAACTTCGCCCCCCAGTTGGCACTCGTTTGGGCTTCGACCCCCAGCTTGCGCAGGTAGGGCACCGTTTCTTCCCCAAAGTAATCCCCGTACTCGCGGCTATCCACCAGGGCATCCACCAACCCCGCCAAACCCTTCTTCGTGACAATGTCAAAGTAGCTAGCCACCTCTTCCCGGGTCTCCGGTGCCCGCCCCAAAAAATGCCGAAATGCCAACTCAATCACCCGGCTATTGATAAACGGCTCGTAAAACTGCTTGCGGTAGAGCTCCGACTTGCCCAGGCGGCGAATAAACTCCTTCATGGAAATATCGCCATTTTTCACCTGAGAATCCAACACCGATAACTTCTGCCCATAGGCCCGGCGAATATCCCGCTCAAACACCTGCCGGTATGCTGCCCTCACCACATCTTCCTTTTCACTCGCCGACAACCCCGGCTTCATGGCAAACACCGGCACCCGCTCCGCCGCCTCGTTGTAAATCTTAGGCAGCCGCAACCCCTGCAACTTGATCCCATCCCCAGTGCTGGCATTGCGTTGGCGCACCTTGTCCGAAGGGGCCGGATCCGTAAACTCCTTCAACAATACATCAAAGTACTGAGTCACAATCGCCGTTGCTTCCGGATCCTGACGGAACAGGTTCAAAGCCCCCTGCTTCATCTCTCCCAAAGCCACAAAAGTGGCATCCGCAGAGCAGGCATTCTCAATAATCTCCCGCAACCCCCGCGTGTTGATCGCCAAAATGTTGGGATCCCCAGCCACAATGGCATAGCAGGTGTAGCGCAAAAACCAGTCCATGTCCCGCAGGGACTTTTTCATGTTGGCAACACCGTAGCGGGGGATATTGATGGGGCGAAACCCCGGCGGCACCACCACCCCAGTGGCACTGAACAAGTTGCGCAGCGCCTCTAGAAAGCCCCCACTCGACTCCACATAGAAGGTCGTCCCCAGCTTGAACCCCTCCTTCACATCCGGCTCCGGTTCCGGGCGCTCCAAGTACGACATGGGCGTGCCACCGGTGAAGATGCGGTTGGCGGCACGGCTGACCAAGCTTTCCGCGTTGTTGGCAATGGCTTGGGCTACCTCCAGCCGCTTCAACCCATTGAAGTAAAAATCCCCCAGCCGCTCCAACTCCGTGGCTGCCAGGTAGCGATCCTGCTGCTCAGCCTGAGAAATCGTGGATACCGGCACGGTCTGGTATAGGCGCGGCTGAGAAACCACTGTCCCCGTTGATGCGGTGGTAGCCATCGGCACAACTCCCTTTGATCGCCAAAAACGTTAGTTATCGGATGTTTATCAAACCACCCTCAAGAATAAAGGCCCGGGATCCCCAATGTGAGAGGCTTGTTGCAAAATGTTACGTTGAGGCCAGGAGGCGGGCTAGACGCGGGCCGGCAAAGCCCCGTTGCCAGAGTAGCCAAAAGCTGGTGATCAGATCTGGCCCATGAACTTCCCCGGTCAGGGCCGCCCGCAGACCTTTCATCAGCACCCCCTTCTTGAGTCCCTGGTTTTTGCTGATCTGATCCACCAAAGCTTTGAGATCGGCCGGACTAGAACTGGCCGGATCTAGAGCCGCTAGGGATCCCGAGAGTTCTGCTAGGGCGCTGAGGACACCGGGTTGTTGCAGTTGGGCTTGGGCTTCGGGGCTGAGGGTGAGGTCTTCGACCCAGAAGAACCGGGTAGCGGGAACCGCATCGCTGAGCTTGGTCAGCCCTTCTCCGATCAGGGTTGCCAGTTGTTCGAGCCAGGTGGGGCTGACTTGGTCGGTGGCGTAGCCCGCTGCCTGCCAAAAGGGCACAAGATGGGCTACCAATTGGGCGGGGGTGAGTTGGCGGATGTATTGACTGTTGATCCAGTTGAGCTTGTCCCAATCGAAGCGGGCAGCACTGCGGTTGACCCGGTCGAAATCAAACAGCTTAGCTGCCTTCTCTAAAGTAAAAAGTTCCTCCCCATCCGGCGGCGACCAACTCAGCAAGGCCAAGTAATTCTTCAGGGCTGCTGGCAGGTAGCCCAGATCCCGAAACTCCGTCACCGAAGTTGCCCCATCCCGTTTCGAGAGCTTCTTGCCTTCTGGATTGAGGATCAAGGGGCAATGGGCAAAAGCTGGCAGCTCTGCCCCGAGGGCTTGATAGAGCAAAATCTGCTTGGGGGTATTGCCGATGTGGTCTTCCCCACGAATGATGTGGGTGATGCCCATGTCGATGTCATCCACCACCACCGCCAAATTGTACAAGGGCTGGCCATCCGCCCGGGCAATCACCATATCCCCCCCCAGATCCTGAGTATTCCAGGTGATTTCCCCCCGAATCAGATCCACCCAGGAGACCGTCTGCGGCTCCGGGATCATAAAACGCACCACCGGCTGCCGCCCCTGCTCCCGAAAGGCCTGCTGCTGCTCCGCCGTCAGATAGCGGTGACGATTGTCATAGCGGGGTGCCTTACCCGCCGCCTTTTGCGCCGCCCGCAACTCCTCCAACTCCGCTTCCGTACAAAAACAGTAGTAGGCCTGTCCCCGCTCCAAAAGCAACTGCACCACCTGCCGGTAGCGATCCAACCGCTGGGACTGAAACACCGGACCAATGTCCCAGTCCAACCCCAACCAGCGCAAACTCTCCAAAATATTCTCGGTGTACTCCGGACGGGAACGCTCCGTGTCCGTATCCTCAATTCGCAGGGCAAACTCCCCCCCCCCATGACGGGCATACAGCCAGTTAAATACCGCCGTCCGGGCCGTCCCAATATGTAAATTGCCCGTCGGACTTGGCGCAATCCGCACTCGCACAGGGATCCCACATCAACTCAGCTTTTTTATCCTAAAGGATTTTGCCCCCGTAGCATCACGGGATCCCCAGACCTAGGTTGGTTGCCATCCGTTTTTGCCCGGAAGAAAACTGGCAATTGGCAACAATCTACTCCCAGCTTTTAGAAACTTATGGGTAAATCTCAATAAATCTTAATTAAGAGTTCATTATTATTAGTTTTTACTGGTTGATGGGGGGATTGGGGAGATTCTTAAAAGACTCGGAATAAAGGATGGCAATTCGGCCATGATCAACTAAACTTTATTGGCTAGGGGGTGGTGGGTTTAGCTCATTTCTAAGGAGGTAGGAAATGTCGGATTTAGCATCACTCCAGTATATTCTCCATGAGTTTGTCTCCCACACCCCTGAAGTGGAAGGGGCTGCCATTGTCACCCCCGATGGCTTGCCATTGGCGGCGGCGTTGCCCAAAACCATGGATGAAGAGCGCACCTCAGCGATGTCGGCGGCGATGCTGTCGTTGGGGGAGCGGATTGGGGAAGCCTTTGCCCGCGGCAGTATTGAGCGGATTTTTGTCCAGGGGGATCACGGCTATGGGGTGCTGACCGGCTGCGGCAAGGATGCGGTGCTGTTGACTCTAGCCAGTCAGGATGTCAAGCAAGGCTTACTGTTTCTGGAAATTAAAAAAGTCAGCGAAACCATTGTTGAAGCTTTAGATTAAGAGGAGTTATTCCATGAGTTTGCGTCAGGAATTGGGTGATTTTAGCAGTATTGTCTGTTTCAAGTACATGATTGTTGGCACAGAAGAGGCTTTAGGGGAAAAGGCAGCAGCCATTGCTTTAATTGCTGCCGGGCGACGGCGGGGGCAGGCTTTGGCGGAAAGTTTAGGACTGAAGGGCTACCCAGAGGCCTTCAATAATCTGACCGATCTGGTAGCTCAAATTAATAAAGTCATCGGCAAAGAAGGCACCCGTCTGTGCATTGTGGATAAAATCGTCCGGGCTGGGGATCGCTTTCAGGTCTATACCCGGGAAACCATTTGTTCTGCCGGGGAACCCCCTGGCTCTAAACGGGAATGCACCTTTACCCTAGGGGCGATTCAAGGCTTTTTGGAAACGGTCTCCGGACAGCGCTTGCGGGGCAAGCACACGGAATCGGTTTTGCGGGGCAGCACCCATGATGTGCTGGAGTTTTCCCCCTTGGCCTAGGGGTAAAGTTATCGTCTATACTAGACGGAAAAACTTTTCTGAAAACACCCTTGCCCCCCTCAACAGCCTTACCTACACCTTGCAGCGATGCCAAGCTTGGGGATCTGATCAAGTTGCTGCGCGACCTCAGTGGCTTGCCCGCCGGCGCCGTTTGGGACCAGCAACGGCAAGTTTGGCTTGCCCAATGGGGATCCCGGGAGTCATTACAGCCCTGCCTGGAGCAGGGGTTTTTGGTGTTGTGGGGGGAGGGGAAGGTCAGGAATCCGTCGCGGGTGAAGCTGCTGCTGGGGATTTGCCAGTCATGTCTGTATGAGGGGGGGGATGCCAAGTATTGGTTTGAGCAGTATCGGCGGGAGCAGCAGCGCCGGCAGCAAATGGAGCAGGACAACCAAACCCTGTTGCGGGAGGTGCATCACCGGGTCAAGAACAATCTGCAAGTAATTTGTAGTTTATTGCGCTTGCAGTCCTATCGCTACAGTGATGCGGATGTGATTGCCGGGTTTGAGGATATGCTCAATCGCATTCAGGCTATGGCTAGCCTGCATGAGCGACTCTATCGCTCCGCCTCCCCGAGTGTTGTTTCGGTCCAAGAATATATTGGTGGCTTGGTCTCTACCATTGAGCAGCTCTACCATGAGCAGATCGAAAGCCGGGATCTGCAGATTAGGCTGGAGATTTCCCTTGAGGATTTGACTTCCGATTTGGCGATTAGCTGTGGTCTGATTGTGCATGAATTGTTAACAAATGCCCTCAAACATGCCTTCCCAGCCGATCCCGCTTTATCCCTACCCCTGCCCCATCGTGTTACAATCCAGATAGCAGCGCCCAACGGAAGTTCCATCTTCATCATCGTTGCTGACAATGGTGTGGGGTTACCCGCTGATATTGAGTTTCAGAGTTTGGATTCTATTGGTCTACAACTGGTCTATGATCTCGTTGATCAACTGGGTGGTAGTATCACCGTAAGCCGGGAGCGGGGAACCCTGTTTCACATTAGCTTACCCATCCCTGACCCCATCGCTGACTGAGTTCTTGTCCTGGTATTTTCTGGCTGGTGAGTGTTATGGCTGCTGCGCGTATCTTAGTGGTTGAAGATGAGCGGTTGATTGCTCGAGATTTATCAGCACTCCTCAAAAAACTCGGCTACACCGTTGTCGGCACTGTCAGTACCTCCCAGGAAGCCCTGAACCTAGCCCGAGAACAAACCCCTGACCTAGCCATCCTCGACATTGTCCTCAAGGGGGAAACCGACGGCATCGACACCGCCACCCAACTGAAAGCCCTCGGGATCCCGGTGATTTATTTGACGGCTTATGCGGATGAGGAGACGTTGGCGCGGGCGCGGGCCACTGAACCTTTGGCGTATTTGGTGAAGCCTTTTGATCCGCAGGATGTGCAGATTACGGTGGAGATCTGTTTATATACCCATCGGCTTTCCCAGGAGCGGCAGGAGGAGTTGCGCAGTCAATTTCAAGCGTTGCAGCAGGAGGTGCGGCAGTTGCAGCGCTTTGCCCATGTCAAGGACAAGATCCTCAATAATCTCCTGGAGGAGTTGAGTGATCCTTTTTCCAGTTTGAGCACGGTGGTGCAGCTGTTGATTGAAAGTCCCCTGGCCAGTCGCTACCAGCAGTATTTGGAAATCCTCAAAAATGAGTTTGGTCGGGAAAGTAAGCTGATTGAACAGGTGTCCCGGCTACAGTCGCTGCTGACGCCGGAAAATGTCAGTTTTATGGATGAGTTTAGCCTGTTGAGCATCGAGAAGGAGCCGGCCCCCCCCCCGCCCCCCCCTCGCCCCGCCCCGGTGGAGACGGTTCGCTATATTCCTGAAACCCGGCTGCTGCTCAATAAGCCTATGAATCAAACGGATTTGGCCCGCCGCTTGGATGTGGTGGTGTCGGCCATTTCCTACTGGAAAGCCAAGCCGGCCTTTACGGAATGGGCCCGCTCCAAGGATCCCGATGGGGTGGGCTGGGAATATCATCCGGAGGTGAAGCTGTTTTATCCCAAGCCCTAGTGAAAACTGCCCTTGCCCTGCGCCGCTACGGAGAATGGCTACTCTATCACCCTTGGACAGAGTTTTTCCTGATGGGGGCAATCAGCCTGTTGGGAATCTTGATCATGCTGGATGCCGCTTGGCCTGGCACCGGGATCCCGATAGCCATTGATGGGTTGCTGTGGTTATTTCGGCTGGAGGTGGTGGGGCGATTTTGGGTGGCGCGGCGGAAGCAGCGGTTTTGGCTGACCTATTGGCCGGATGTGCTGGCGCTGTTGCCGCTGAACCGGATGTTAGCTTTGCTGCGGTTGTGGCGTTTGGGGGAGTTGCTGAAGCGGCGCCTGAGTCAACGGCGGGATTTTAATGTTGGGCAGGCGTTGGATGTGCCGATCAGCGTGACTTTGGTGTTGCTGCTGATTGTGGGGATGGGGACGCTCATCATCCATCAGGTAGAAGAGAAATCCCTGTTGGAGGCTTTTTGGTATACTACTTACTCGTTTATTTCCAATGAGCCTCAGGGGGAGGTGAGCACGGAATCGGGACGGCTAGCGACACTGCTTTTGATGATCAGTGGGCTGCTGTTGTTTGCTTTGGTGACGGGGATTGTGTCAGCGGTCATGATAGAACGGTTTCAGACTGCCATTGAGATTCGTCGCTTGAGCGTGGATGAACTGCGAGGACATATTGTCATTTGTGGCTGGAATCGCAATGGACATGTCATTATTCAGGAGTTGCAGTCGGAAGCGAAGTTGCAGCACTTGCCGATTGTGATTGTGGCCGAGTTTAGCCAGCCGATTGAGCAGGAGTTATCGGGGGTGGATCGCACCCGGCTTTATTTCCATACCGGTGACTATACCCGTTTGGATGTGTTGGAAGCGATTGGGATCCGCTATGCCAGCCAGGCAATTCTGTTGGCCGATAGCACCCGCCCCCGCAGCGACCAGGATCGGGATGCCCGCACGGTACTGGCGGCCCTGACCATTGAACGCCTCAACGGCGAGATTCACACCTGTGCCCAATTGCTAGACCGCCGCAATGATGTGCAGTTGCGGGCAGCGGGGGTGGAGGATGTGGTGGTTGGGGATGAAATGACCAGTTATTTGATTGCAACCTCTGCTCGCAATCAAGGTTTGAGTGATGTTTTGGCAGAATTGATGACGGTGCAGGTGGGCAACCAGTTCTACAAGATCTCCCTACCTGCTAACTGGGTTAATGCCAGCTTTTTGGAAGCCAGCCAACGCTTAAAAAAAGACCACGATGCTATTCTCATCGCCGTGGAACGCTTACAGGGTTCCACTCGCCAGTCCTTGGTCAACCCCCCAGCGACCCTACCGCTTTTGGCGGGGGATGAGCTAATTGTGATTGCCACTCGCCCCCCTCGCCCTTCCTGATATACTAAAGATGAATCCGGGATGTAGCGCAGGGGTAGCGCATCTGCTTTGGGAGCAGAGGGTCGCACGTTCAAATCGTGTCATCCCGATACCTACCAACCTAACCCTAGTTCCTGGGGCTTGCTGCTCGAAAGGAGGGATCCCTAGGAGATTGGCTGCTTGCTAACCTTCTCCCTTACGCCCATAAAGTGACTTAGGGCGAAAAAACATCCTCTCCCGGATCCCGGAGCACAACACAACTATGAGTGATACTAGTGCTAGAAAAAACTAATACTTCCCCTGCCAGCGACCTCATTTTTAGAAAATCACCGATGATTGCAGCCACCCCTAATTAGGGTTTTTAGATAACTGTAGGGCAAAAGACTGGGACTTACCGGCCAGCCCCTTGGGGATTGGCCATCCCCTCCTCAAACTGGTATCTTACGGATCTGCTATCGTGCATGAATAAAAATGTTGTGCCAAGCCTATGCTCAAGGTGATCAGTCAGGTTTCTCAGCGCTTTTTGGCCGGAGAGCCGGTGGATGAGGTGATTGATTTTGCCCTAGGAGCAGCAGCTACCTTGCTCGGTTGCCAACGCAGCTACCTGTTCCGCTACAGTAAAGACCAAGCCCATGTCAGCAACACCCACGAATGGTGCGCCCCAGGGATCCCGAGCCAAAAGCAGCAGTTTCGTTGGGTTTCGGTGCAACAGTTTGCTTGGTTGCATGGGAAATTGCTGAGGGGGCTGCCGGTGGTGGTGGAGCGGGTGGCCGATCTGGAGGTGCAGGCAGAGCGGAGCCTGTGGCAAAGTCAAGGGATTCAATCGATTATCTATGTGCCGACGCAGATTCAGGGGCTAGTCTACGGTGTTCTGGGGATGGAGACCTTGACTGCTGAGCATGGTTGGCAGGAGCAGGAGCTGGAGTTTTTGGCTGCCTTGGGAGAGCTGATCACCTTGGCCCAAACCCAAGCGGAACAAGCCCAGCTGTTGCAGATGGCCTTTCAGTCGGCCCGCATGGGAGCCTGGGACTGGAACATGATTACCGGGGAAGAACATTGGTCCCCAGAAATGTCCCTGCTGCTGGGACGGGATCCCCAAACGGTGTGTTCTTACGAAGATTTTTTAGCCTGCGTGCATCCTGAGGACCGGGAGGTTATTGAGACTCAGCAACGATTGGCCCAAGAAAATCAGACCCAGTACCGCTCGGAATATCGGGTGATTTGGCCCGATGGCAGTATTCGTTGGTTGACCAGTATTGGCAATTTTCAGCGAGATTTCGAGGGCAATCCCATCAAACTATCGGGAGTTTCTTTTGACATTACGGAGCGCAAGCAGCAGGAAGAATCCCTGCAACAACAGAGGGAGTTTATGCGGCATTTGATTGATGGATCCCCGGATCTAATTTTGGTTAAAACCATGGAAAATCGTCTGATGCTGGCCAACAAGGCTGTGAGCGATTTTTACGGTGTCACTCGGGAGGAAATTGAACAGGGTTGGGATGAGCGGCACCGTTATAGCCCGGAGGTGATTGAGCAGTTTATTGCTGAAAATCGCTGGGTGGTGGAGCATGATCAGCCGATGTTTTTGGGAGAGCAGCTGGAGACCAACTGCCGTGGTGAACAGCGGTGGATGCGCTGGCTGAAAAAAGCCCTGCGGGTTCCTGGTTATGATCAGCCCTGCATTCAAATGGTGGGCTTTGATATTACCGATCTGAAGCAAATACAGCTTTATGCCCAAGCCAACGAAAGGCTGTTTCGGGGGGTTTTTGATCATGCCCCTATCGGTATTGTCATTGATACCCTAGAAAGTCAAACCATTGAAGCCAATACGGTTTTGCAGCAGATGCTGGGTTATAGTCTAGAGGAGCTGAAGCAGATCACCTACGAAGACTATACCCATCCGGAGGATTTGCTCTATGAGCAGCAACTCTGGCAGGAACTCTTAGAGGGGAAACGGGAAAGCTATACCCTAGAAAAACGCTGCTTCCGCAAAGATGGGCAGATGATTTGGGTGTTGCTTTCGGTAAGCCTACTACTAGATGCAGATGATAAACCCTATCTGAGCTTAGGGATGCTGCAAGATATTACCGAACAGCGCAAACAACGGGAATTTCTCCAGCAAATCATTGATGTTTCCTCGGATCTGATTGCCGTCCGAGATCACCATCATCAACTGATCACCTGTAATAAAAGCTATCAAGCCTTCTGCGGATTATCCCTGGAAGAACTGATGACTCGAGATCCCGAGACTTATATTCCCTCGCACATTTGGCAGATCACCTGCCAGGAAAACGAGCAGGTGGTGCGCACTGGTCAGTCCCTGGTCACGGACGCTCGCCCCCAGGCCAATGCCCAAGGGGAGATCCGGTTTATCCGTTGGACCAAAGCCAAGATCACCCATCCCACCCACCCATTCCCCTGTGTGCTACAAATCGGCAGCGACGTCACCGAGATCAAGCGGGCGGAACTCGAACAACGACAAGCCCGGGAAGCGGCGGATCTGGCAAATCGCGCCAAGAGCGCTTTTTTGGCCACCATGTCCCACGAATTGCGCACCCCCCTCAACGGCATCCTCGGCTATGCCCAGATCCTGCGCCGGGATCCCCAACTGAGTGAGCGGCAGCGGGAGGGGGTGCGGGTGATTGAGAATTGTGGCAACCATCTGCTGACCCTGATCAATGATTTGTTGGATCTGGCCAAGATTGAAGCGGAGCGGCTTGAGCTTGATCCCCAGCCTTTCTGCCTCAAGACCTTGATTGCCGACTTGGCAGCCATGACGGAAGTGCGGGCGGATCAGAAAGGGATTGGCTTTAGGGTAGAACGCCAGGGCACCTGTGAGGGGATTCTGCTTGGGGATGCTAAACGCCTCAAACAAGTGTTGCTGAATCTGCTCAGCAATGCCATCAAGTTCACCCAGCAGGGGCAGGTTAGCTTCCGTATCTGCGGCCAGCCCCAAGCAGATACACTCCGTCTCCGTTTCCAGGTACAGGACACCGGTGTGGGCATTCCCAAAGATAAACTGGGTGTGATCTTCCTCCCCTTCGAGCAGGTGGGGGAACTGCAACAGCGTAGCGAAGGCACCGGGCTAGGACTGGCCATTGCCAGCCGCCTGATGCAGATGATGCAGGGATCCCTGACGGTGAGCAGTGAATTGGGTCAGGGGAGCACCTTCCAAGCGGAGGTGGAATTGCCCTTGGTCCAGGTGGCAGCTGTCCCGGTGGCTTTGCAACCGGCGGAGCAGTTGCCGGTGGCTTATCAGCGGCAGCCCGATCGAGGTTCTTATCGTGTTTTGATTGCGGATGATCGTCCGGACAATCGGTCTGTTTTGGTGGGGTTATTGGAGCCTTTAGGTTTTGAGGTGCTGAGTGCCACCCAAGGGCAAGAAGCCTGGGCAATCCTGGAGCATCAACCGGTGGATCTGGTGATCACCGACCTGATTATGCCGGTGATGGATGGGTTTGAGCTCCTAAAGCAAATCAAAGCCACCCCTGCCCTAGCCCAGATTCCCGTAATTGCCGCGAGTGCCAGTGTGATTGAATTTCAGCAGAGCCAAAGCTGGTCCTTGGGCTTTTTCGACTTCCTCCCCAAGCCTATCCAAGCAGCCACCCTGTACCATTTGCTGGAGCAGGCGTTGGGGTTGACTTGGGTCTATCCTGCCACCTCGACACCCCCCCCGGCTCCCGTGGTCATGCCTCCCCAGGAAGATCTGCAAACCCTCTACGAAGCTGCCAGCATCGGTCGCCTGCAGACCATCCAAACCCTGATCCAAGACCTGGCCAATCGGGATCCCGCCTATATTCCCTTCCGGGATCGGATCCAGCAGTGGGTGAACGAACTTGACGACGAAGCCATCCTCAACTGGCTCTCCCCCCACCTCTCTGTCCCAGCGAATCCCTAAGAACTCTTTGACGGGGCGTCTATTTCCTAGAGGTTTACACGGGAATTGCTGGGGGACATGCTTCTAAACAGAATCCAAAAATCCGTGAAACTGCGAGCAAATTGGTTTAGGATAATTAAGTATCTGCCTGTGTAGGGTTGGGGATGTGACTGAGGAGCCAAAGGCCGGCAAGAGCGTGATCATGATTGTGGATGATCAGCCGGCAAACCTAAAGGTTTTATCCGACTTACTGGTTCAGTACGAATTTGACGTCCTGGTTGCCAAGGATGGTCAAAAAGCCTTACAGAATCTTAAAAAAATCAAGCCGGATTTGATTTTACTCGATATTCTCATGCCCAACTTGGACGGGTTTGAGACCTGCCAAGCTCTAAAAGCTAACCCTGATACCCAAGATATTCCGGTGATTTTCATGAGTGCCCTTTCCGATCCAGTGGATAAGATCAAGGGCTTAACCTTAGGAGCAGTTGACTACATTACCAAACCGTTTCAGCAAGAAGAAGTAATCACCCGGGTCAATATCCATCTGCGGCTGCGATCCTTGACCCAGCAACTCAGCCGCCAGAACGAAGAACTGCGCCGGGAAATCCGCCAGCGGCAAATCGCTGAAGCCAGCCTGCGCCAATCGGAAGAAAAGTTCGCCAAAGCCTTCCGCTCCAACCCAGGACCGATGATCCTGACCACCCTGGAGGAAACCCGGCTGATCGAAGTCAACCAAATGTTCTGCCAGATCACCGGCTATCCCCTAGAAGCCGTCCTGGGCAAAACCGCCGCCGAACTCAACCTCTGGCGGGATCCCCAAGATTGGGACAACTTGCTGGCTAGGTTGCAGCGGCAGGGGTCGGTCTATCGGCAGGAAATTGCCATTTTTGACCGGGCCGGTGAGCTCAAGTATCTGTTGGTTTCGGCGGAATTGCTCAGCCTCAATCAGGTGCCCCATGTGTTGGCGATGACCTACGACATCACCGAATGTAAGCGGGTGGCGGCGGAATTGGTGACCAACGAAGCCAAGTATCGCCTGTTGGTGGAATCTTCCGTCATTCTGATTTGGTCCGCTGACAGGGAGTGCCGCCTTACCTTTGTCAATCCGGCTGTGCAAACCATCCTTGGCTACAGCCCGGCAGAACTGCTCGACATCCCCCTCAGCCAACTAGCCGCCACCCCAGAGACCCAAGCGGCGGACCAAGCTGCCTTTGAGCGGGTACTGGCTGGGCAATCCTTAGTCAACTATGAGAGTTTTTATCGATCACGCCAGGGAGAAACCGTCCCCCTGTTGCTCAATGCCCTGCCGATTCGGGATCCCGAGGGGGAGATTTTGGGCTTGGTGGGGACGGGTTATGATTTGCGAGAGCGATTGCGCAGCGAAGAGCAGAGCCATCTTTATGCCGAGGCCCAGGCCGAGATCAAAGCCTTGAATCGTTTGAATCGGCTCAAGGATGAGTTTGTTGCCACCCTTTCCCACGAATTGCGCACCCCCTTGGCCACGGTGCAGATGGCCCTGAAAATGATCCCCCAAGCCCGGGATGAGCAACAGCGGCAGCGCTACTACCAAACCGCCTTGGCCGCCTGCGAAAAAGAAACCCGCCTGATCAACGACCTATTAGATTTCCAAACCCTGGAACTCGGCAACTACCAGCCAACCTGGCAGACCATCGACCTGCAGAAATGGATAGAACCCTTGCTGCAGGTGTTTCAGAGCCGGGCTCAGCAAGCCAACCTCACCTTCCAGACCAACATGGATGCCAGCCTGCACCCCCTGCGGGTAGACGCCTACCTGCTCAAACGCATCCTAGAAGAACTGCTCACCAACGCCTGCACCTATACCCAAAGGGGAGGACAAATCACCCTCACCCTCACCAGCCAGCCCGGCCATGCCCTAATTCAGGTGGAAAACACCGCCACCATCCCCCCCGAAGACCTACCCAATCTGTTCACCAAATTTCAGCGCCTCACCAGCGAGGATCCCTGGCAGTATGGGGGGACAGGGTTAGGCTTGGCCTTGGTGAAAAAAATGAGTGACGTGCTCAGGGCTAGGATTGAGGTCAACAGCCAGGATAACTGCACCCGATTTCAACTGCTTTTGCCCAGGGAATAAATCACTTGGGGATCCCAGAAAGTTGGCAAGTGGGAGCAGGGGATTTCCTGGACATCTTGGCTGAGGCTGAGGAGGGGATCCCGGCCTGGGGCTACCATCCATTTCAGGGTATGCAGGTCGGGCCAGCCTAGCAGTTCATGGAGCAAGTGGTTGACCAGGGTATGGCAGGGGCCAGTTTCCTGGTACCAAGGGGTTTGGGTTTGGGGGCAGGGTTCGGCGAAGCCCACTTGAGCCAGCAGACCTCCTTCCCCTAGCAGGGCTAGGGCGACCGGGCGAGTTTCCTCCACCACCAAAAGTCCTAGGGTTGCCGCCCGGTGGGCCAGCTTATCCAGGTAGACCGAGCGCTGCATCGGCGTCCAGGCTTGGGGGCCAAACAAGCCAAGCAGCAGCAGATAGCTTTGGGGCAGCAAATGGCCCAGCTTTTGCGCCTTTGTCTGCAGATAGCGGGCATTGAAAGGATTGCTTTCTACGATCAAGGGCACCCGCCCCACCACCTCCAGCCCAAACCCCTTCAGCCCGACAATCTTACGGGGGTTATTGGTGATCAACTGAATCCGCCGCACCCCTAGATCCCGCAGGATTTGCGCCCCCACCCCATAATGGCGCAGATCCGCAGCAAACCCCAGTCGTTCATTGGCCTCCACCGTATCCAGCCCCAGATCCTGCAAACTATAGGCCTTGAGCTTATTGATCAGCCCGATTCCCCGTCCCTCCTGGCGCAAATACACCACCACCCCCTGTCCCCGGTGTTCAATCATCTTCAGGGCTGCCTCTAGCTGCGGCCGACAATCACAGCGCAGGGATCCCAACGCATCCCCCGTCAAACACTCCGAATGCACCCGCACCAGCACCTCTGCAGCCGCAAACCCTTGGGGATCCCCCTTGACGATGGCCAGATGTTCCCCCTGGTTGAGGGTCTCCCGGTAGCCATAGACCTGAAACTCCCCGAACTGACTAGGCAGCTTAGCCACCGACTCCCGCACCACAAACCGCTCATGGGCCAGCCGATATTCAATTAAACTGGCAATCGTGATCATCTTGAGATCATGGGTCCGGCAATACTCCACCAGTTCCGGCAGCCGTGCCATCGAGCCATCCGGGTTTTGGATCTCACAGATCACCCCCGCCGGATAGAGCCCCGCCAGCCGCGCCAGATCCACCGCCGCCTCCGTATGCCCAGCCCGTTTGAGCACCCCCCCCTCCCGGGCCCGCAGGGGAAAAATATGCCCTGGACGCCGCAAATCCTCCGGTCGCGTCAGCGGATTAATAATCGCCTGAATGGTACGGGAGCGATCCGCCGCCGAAATCCCCGTCGTCACCCCCAAATGGGGCGCCGCATCCACACTCACCGTAAAGGCCGTCTGATTGGGATCCGTATTGTGCCCCACCATCAAAGGGATCTGCAGCTCATCTAAACGGGATCCCGGTAAGGCCAGACAGATCAGTCCCCGGGCATACATAGCCATAAAGTTGATCACTGCCGGGGTAGCAAACTGAGCAGCACAGATCAAGTCTCCTTCATTTTCGCGGTTTTCATCATCCACCACCACAATCATTCGCCCTGCCTTCAGATCTTCCAGGGCTGCTTCCAGTGTGTCGAACACCGTTGGGATCCATCACGAGTTTCTTTCACTGTGGCACATTCTGCCCTAGCATCCCCATCTTTCCCTCACCTCTCCACCCCAGATCCCCAAACGCCCGGTCAGCCCTTCCTTTCAGCAACAACCGCGCCCCAGGGATTTTTTTGAGAGAACTAGCGTGTGCCCAGAATACTGATGCACCTCCAAGCATGCGCAAGCGCTGCTGGTACTGGCACATACCCACGGCATAGCACGGGAAAATCCCCATCCCCGAGTAATAATTGCTCATGTACTCCACGCCAGTGGCCCCCTTCCCCGGGGGAGAGCCATGTATACTAGAGCCAGCTTGGGCGATTAGCTCAGCGGTAGAGCGCTTGCCTTACAAGCAAGATGTCACTGGTTCGAGTCCAGTATCGCCCATAATCCTTAAAACTCTTAACATCCCTTGATAGTTACGGTTCAGCATTGCTAGACTGATACAGACTTTACAACTCTTTACGCGATCCCTGCAGTCGTCCTTCCGGGCGCCGCTGCCGGGGATAGGGTTGAGGGGTTGAAAAGTCCTTGGTTTCGCATCCTGGGCAAGTCTCTGGTACTGTGTGATCAGGGGCTTGGCAGCATTTATTTTCGTGGAACCTGTCCTTTTGCACGTTCATAAAAATTGGGAGTAACGCTACTATGACCATCGCTGTCGGGCGGGTTGGGTCAGAGCGTGGATGGTTTGACATCGTCGACGACTGGCTCAAGCGTGACCGCTTTGTTTTCATTGGTTGGTCTGGGATTCTGTTTTTCCCCACCGCCTTTTTGGCTGTTGGGGGTTGGTTGACCGGGACCACCTTTGTCACTTCTTGGTATACCCACGGTTTGGCTTCCTCTTACTTGGAAGGGGCGAACTTTTTGACCGCTGCTGTGTCCACCCCGGCTGACGCTATGGGGCACTCCTTGTTGCTCCTCTGGGGTCCTGAGGCCCAGGGCAACTTTACCCGCTGGTGTCAGATCGGCGGTCTGTGGACATTCATTGCCCTGCACGGGGCGCTGGCGCTGATCGGCTTTATGCTGCGTCAGTTTGAAATTGCCCGGTTGGTGGGGATCCGTCCTTACAACGCCATTGCTTTCTCGGCTCCGATTGCCGTGTTTGTGTCGGTGTTTTTGCTCTATCCCTTGGGGCAATCGAGCTGGTTTTTTGCTCCGAGCTTCGGGGTAGCAGCTATTTTCCGCTTCCTGTTGTTCTTCCAAGGTTTCCACAACTGGACCCTCAATCCCTTCCACATGATGGGTGTGGCCGGGGTGTTGGGTGGGGCCTTGTTGTGCGCCATCCACGGGGCCACGGTGGAAAACACCCTGTTCCAGGATGGGGACTCTGCCAACACCTTCCGGGCGTTTGAACCTACCCAAGCGGAAGAAACCTACTCCATGGTGACCGCCAACCGGTTCTGGAGCCAAATCTTTGGGATTGCCTTCTCCAACAAGCGCTGGCTGCACTTCTTTATGTTGTTTGTGCCGGTGATGGGCTTGTGGATGAGCAGCATTGGTGTTGTGGGCTTGGCTTTGAACCTGCGGGCCTATGATTTTATTTCCCAGGAAACCCGGGCTGCCCAAGACCCTGAGTTCGAGACCTTCTACACCAAAAACATCCTGTTGAATGAAGGGATCCGGGCTTGGATGGCGCCTCAAGACCAGCCCCATGCCAAGTTTGTCTTCCCTGAGGAAGTGTTGCCTCGCGGTAACGCTCTCTAATCGGGGCTGACCGGCTTCAGGGTGGTAACGGATACCCTAATCTAGAGATGGGTTTGGGGTTAGTTACCGCCCTTTTCAATACAGTTCAATAAGTCTTTTTGGGAGGAGATCCCCGGTGACAACAACGATTTACAACAGTGCCATGATGGCAGACCGGACCCAGGGCGGTTTTGCCTGGTGGGCTGGGAATGCTCGTTTGATCAACTTGTCCGGTCGCCTGCTAGGTGCCCACGTGGCCCATGCGGGTCTGATCGTGTTTTGGGCGGGAGCCATGACCTTGTTTGAGGTGGCTCACTTTGTGCCCGATAAGCCCATGTATGAGCAGGGGTTGATTTTGATTCCCCACCTGGCCACTTTGGGCTGGGGTGTGGGGCCTGGGGGTGAAGTGATTGACACTTTCCCCTACTTTGTGGTAGGGGTGCTGCACTTGATTTCTTCGGCAGTGCTGGGGTTTGGTGGTCTGTACCATGCCATCCGCGGTCCGGAAACCCTGGAGCAGTACTTCCCCTTCTTCGGCTACGACTGGAAGGATAAAAACAAGATGACCACCATCATCGGGATCCACTTGATTCTGCTGGGTCTGGGGGCATTCCTGTTGGTGGCCAAAGCCATGTGGTTCGGTGGGCTCTATGACACGTGGGCCCCAGGGGGTGGGGATGTGCGGGTGATTACCAACCCCACTTTGGATCCCGGTGTGATTTTTGGCTATTTGCTCAAGTCTCCTTTCGGGGGTGAGGGCTGGATTGTCAGCGTCAATAACTTGGAAGATGTGGTGGGTGGTCACATTTATGTCGGCATTATCTGCATTGCCGGTGGGGTGTGGCACATTCTCACCAAGCCTTTCGGTTGGGCGCGCCGGGCTTTGATTTGGTCTGGGGAAGCTTACCTGTCCTACAGCTTGGCGGCGGTGTCGCTGATGAGCTTTATCTCCAGCACTTTCGTTTGGTACAACAACACAGTCTATCCTTCCGAGTTCTATGGACCGACGGGGCCGGAAGCCTCCCAAGCCCAAGCGTTTACGTTTATCGTGCGTGACCAGCGCTTGGGTGCCAATATTGCTTCTGCCCAAGGGCCGACTGGGTTGGGTAAGTACTTGATGCGCTCTCCTACGGGGGAAATCATCTTCGGTGGTGAAACCATGCGCTTCTGGGATGTGCGCGCTCCTTGGAAGGAACCGATGCTGGGTCCCAACGGTTTGGATGTGGATAAGCTGAAAAATGACATCCAACCCTGGCAAGCTCGCCGGGCCGCTGAGTACATGACCCATGCTCCGATCGGCTCGCTCAACTCGGTGGGTGGGATTGCTACGGAAATCAATACGATTAACTTCGTCAGTCCCCGCACTTGGTTGGCAGCTCACAACTTTATCCTGGGCTTCTTCTTCTTTGTCGGTCACCTGTGGCACGCAGGCCGGGCCCGGGCGGCGGTGGCTGGCTTCGAGAAGGGGATCAGCCGCGAAAATGAACCTGCCCTGATGATGAAGGAACTGCGCTAGTTCCGGTCGGCAGGAAGAAGGGAGGCAGTCTGGGTCAGGCTGCCTTTTTTGCCTTGATTCACTTTTCTGCTTCTGCTACGATCAAAAGCTGCTGAAAAATTGGGTAGGTATTGTGCCAAAGTTTGGACTGAAGATTTTGTGGCTCGACAACAACATTGCTCTGGCGGTGGATCAGTTGGTGGGATCCAACCGTAGCCCATTGACGAAGTATTTTTTCTGGCCACGGGACGATGCTTGGGAACAGTTGAAGGCTGAGCTGGAGTCCAAAAGTTGGATCAGCGAACAAGACCGGATCATGCTCCTCAATCAAGCCACGGAGGTGATTAACTACTGGCAGGAGGAAGGACGGAAGCGACCCCTCAGTGAGGCCCAAAGCCGCTTCCCGGATGTGCTGTTTGCCGGGAACTCCTAGCCCCTATGGTAGCTTGAAAATGATCGGGGTTCTGGAGTCGCCATGTCCCTTACTGCCGAACTGACGCCATTGTTTTTGGTCGGTGGCCTGGTGCTGCTGGGCTGGAGTCTCAACCGGGCCCGCCAGCGGGGCATGGTGGGGATCCTGGGGTGGCTACAGAGTTTGACGCTGTTTTTGCCCTGGCTGATCTTTATAGCACTACTGTCGGCGGGGATCTATCTCAGCATTGTCGGCTTCGTGATCCTGCTGGCGGTTTCGACGGTGATCTATATCGCCCTGGGACAAGCCCTCCGCCAACGACTGCTGACGGAACTCCAACACCGACCACCCAACCCCCCACCCCAGGAAACCACTCCCGGGATCCCTGAGGCTCAGGACTGGGGGAGGTCTCAGGTTACGGATGAGGATTTGGCGGCGATCCGCAGTATTTTTGGGCTGGATACGTTTTTTGCTACGGAGATCATTCCCTATGCTTCTGGGGTGATTGTCAAGGGGAATCTGCGTGGGGATGCCGATCCGGTGTTGGCGGCGTTGACGGAGAAGATGGAGGCTGCCAGACCGGGGCAGTGGCGGGTGTATTTGGTGGAGGATGGGGAGGAGAAGCCGACGGTGCTGTTGTTACCGGAGCGGTTGGTGAATCGTCCGGTCAGCCAGGGGGTGAAGTATTTGGCGGTGGGGTTGCTGGTGGCAACCTTGTTGACGCTGCTGGAGGTGGGGGCGAATTTGGCGGGTTTTGATCTGCTGACGACTCCGGAGCGCTGGCCGGAGGCTTTGCCGATTGCGGCGGGGATTTTTGCCACCTTGGTTGTGCATGAGACGGGACACCGCTGGATGGCGGGCAAGTACGGGGTGCGTTTGGGGCCAGCGTTGACGATTCCGGCCTTGGGCATCGGGACCCTGGGGACGTTGACGGGGATCGAGTCCCCGGTGCCCCACCGGCGGGCCTTGTTTGATATTGCTTTTGCCGGGCCGGCGGCGGGGGGTATTTTTTCCTTGGGGGTGCTGATTGCCGGTTTGGTGCTCTCTAAAGGCAGTGGCTTGATCTATGTGCCGAGTGCGGTGTTCCAGAACTCGGTTTTGGTGGGCAGCTTGGCCAAGTGGATCCTAGGACCGGAACTGAGCCAGGAGGTGATCGGGATCCATCCTTTTGTGGCGATTGGCTGGATTGGCTTGGCGGTGACGGCTTTGAGCTTGCTGCCCGCAGGTCAGTTGGACGGGGGACGGATGATTCAGGCGGTTTACGGGCGCAAGACAGCAGCCCGGGCAACTTTAATCACGTTGATCCTGTTGGGGATTGCTGCTTTGGGCAATGCCATTGCCCTTTACTGGGCGCTGTTGATTCTGCTGGTGGCGCGGGAGCCGGAGCGACCACCCCTGAATGAGCTGAGTGAAACTGACACCCCTCAAGATGCTTTGGCGCTGCTGGCCTTGTTTCTGACGATTATGACGCTGCTGCCGGTGACGCCGGTCTTGGCTCGGTTTTTGAATTTTGGCGGGGTGACATGACAGAATTGGCCCTGCGGGTTCCCACCTGCCAACGCTGGCTAGAGCAGGCGCTAGCTCACCTGGATATTATCCTGGTCGACCATGCTAACTGTGAAAAAAAAGCAGCCGGCAATGCCCTCAGCTTGATGTTCCGCTACCCCCTACATACGGATTTGCTGGCAGCTCTATCCCCCCTAGCCCGGGAAGAATTGCAACACTTCGAACGAGTACAACGCCACTTGCACCGCCTAGGGATCCCGGCCCGCAAGTTATCGGCAGCTCCCTATGCTACGCGTTTGAGCCAAGTGACGCGCAAGCAGGATCCGGAGGCCTTGTTGGATTTGCTGCTGATGGCGGCGGTGATTGAGGCTCGCAGCCATGAGCGGCTGGCGCTGTTGGGGGAGCACTGTCCGGATCAGGAGTTGCGGGGGTTTTATCAGGGATTGGCGGAGGCAGAAGCTCGCCATTGGCGCCTGTATGTGGATTTGGCGGAGCACTACTTCCCCAAGCCCGAGGTAGAGGAGCGCTTGCAGGTGATCCTTGCCCATGAGGGGGAGATTATCGCTAGCACCTATCAGCCTACTCAGCCCGATCCCTTACCCCGGATCCACAGTTGATGATTGCTGTCAGGGAGGTTTCTCTTCAGTATAAGAAGCTCTCCCACTTTGGGGAGGGGTGAGGGATGTGTTTCCGTCTAGCGCTGCTATTGATGATAAATATTTCAGCCAGCAATGGGATGAAAGCTAAACTTGGGCTACAGTACCTCAATGGGCAAGGGAGTTAGAGGCTGAGGTGGGTATGGTAAACCGCTACCCTGGCAACCCCTGTCAAGGCCTTGTCAAGGAGAGGGTAGTGGCCGATTGGGAGGGTTAGAGTGAAAATGCCTTTATCTTCCCCTTTGGGCCAGGCAAATCAGGAGCTTAGCCATGAGAATTCACACTTTGCAGCATGTGCCGTTTGAGGGCCTAGGCAGGATTGCAGATTGGGCTGCTGGTGGTGGCCATCAGTTATCATCAACCTTATTTTTTGCCGATGCAAAGTTACCGGATCTTGAGACCATTGATGCCCTAATCATCATGGGTGGACCGATGAATGTCGATGATGAGGATCGGTATCCCTGGTTGAAAATAGAAAAGCAGTTGATTGAAAAGGCCATTGCCCACCATAAGACGGTTTTGGGGATTTGCTTGGGGGCACAGTTGATAGCTCAGGTACTGGGAGCTAGGGTTTTCCCCAATCGGGAGCGAGAAGTGGGTTGGTTCCCCATTCTGCTGACGGAGATGGGCATGGAGTCGCCCCTTTTTCAGGGTTTGCCTAGGGAATGGATGGTATTTCATTGGCATGGAGATACGTTTGATCTGCCCCAAGGTGCGGTTCATTTGGCTGCCAGTGCTGGTTGTCAACATCAAGCTTTTAGCTATGGGGATAAGGTGCTGGGACTGCAGTTCCACCTGGAATCCACCCCTGAAAGCGTGCAAGCACTGCTGGAAAACAGTGACACCGAACTAGGGGAGGGACCCTATATCCAAAAACCTGATGAAATCCTCACCGATCAGTATTTCCCTGCAATTCATCAGATCATGAAGCAGCTTTTCGATCGGTTGCTAGAGGCGAAACAGTAGGGGCTTGGGGCGAATAGGTTCAACCCAAATGGTAAACAAGCCCAGGCGATTGCCGGCCAAAATGTCTGTCAATAAACGGTCGCCGATCATGGCCACTTGGGAGGGGGCTAGCTGGGTGGCGGCCAAAACGCGACGCAGAGCCCGCCGGGAGGGTTTGCCAGCACGATGGATATAGGGCAAATCCACCTGGGCAGCAATGCTGCTGATACGACGACGGCTGGTGTTGTTGCTCACCAACCAAATGGTGTAATCCCCACGCATTACCGCTAGCCAACCGCGAATGTCAGGGGGGATCTCCCGACTCCAGCGATCCACAATTGTGTCATCCACATCTAGGATCAAAGCCCGGATGCCGCGGGCCTGCAAAGGGGCAGAGTCAAGGGTAGTAATCGGCCCCGGCAAGCGCAAATCCGGCTGCCACCAACGCCACCAGCGCACCTGACCCTCCCAAATGTTAGGCTAAATCCTGAGTTTATGGTAGCGGCGATGACCACTCCCGTCAGTTCCATCAGGGTTGAACGGCAACCTAGCCCAACCAGACTCCAGGAATTGGGGGTCGCAACTTGGCCTATTTGGAGCAAGGAAATCTCCACCTTCCCATGGACCTACACGGAAAATGAAACTTGCTACTTTCTGGCCGGCAAAGTCCTTGTCCACGACAGCCATGGGGAATCCGTCGAGGTAGGATCCGGCGACCTGGTGACTTTCCCCGCCGGCCTCTCCTGCACCTGGCAGGTGATCGAACCCGTCCGCAAACACTACCACTTCCACTAACGATGACTATCCCCGAGTCAGTCCGCCAACACTATAACCTTTTTCCCTTCCCACCCGACCCCCTAGCCTCAGTCCCCCCACCGGGCTGGAATTGGCGCTGGAGCTGGCCCCAAGCCTATTGGTTCTGCACCGGTTGCCACCCGGGATCCCGAAGGGTGCGGATTTTGGATGCTGGCTGCGGGTCGGGGGTGAGTACGGAGTATATCGCTCACCAAAATCCAGGGGCCGATCTTTGGGCCTTTGACATCAGCGATCAAGCCCTGGCCATTGCCCAACAACGCTGCCAAAAGTCGGGATCCCCACCGGTGCATTTTCGCCGCTGTGATATTTATGACCTAGATGAAACCCTAGTTCCAGGGCAGTTTGATTTCATCAATAGTGTGGGGATGCTGCACCATTTGCCCGATCCAGAAAAGGGGCTACGGATTTTGGCCGATAAATTGGCTCCCGGCGGGATTATGCATCTTTTTATCTATGCAGCCATTGGCCGCTTCCCCATCCGTTGGATGCAAGAGGCGATTCGCCTGCTGGTCACCGGGGATCCCCAGGGGAGTTTTGGGGATGGGGAGCAGTTGCGGCAGGGATTACGGACGGGGCGGCGCCTTTTTGAGTTATTGCCGGCGGGCAATCTGATCAAAGAGCAGGAGGAAAAACGCTGGGCTACAGAAAATGTGGATGACGGCTGTTTTGCCGATATGTATTTGCACCCCCACGAGGTCAATTATACGATTCCCACTTTGTTTGAGCTCATTAGGGCTACAGGGTTGCGTTTTCTGGGGTTCTCGAACCGGGAGTTTTGGCGCTTGGAGCGATTTTTGGGCGGGGATCCCGAGCTGTTGGCCCGGGCCCAGAGCTTACCTCAGGAGCAGCAGTACCGTTTGATTGAGTTGTTGGATGCCCAGGTGGCTCATTACGAGTTTTTCCTGGGCAAAGATCCCCTGCCGCAAGTGTCTTGGAGCCCGGCCACCCGAGCAACTGCTCTGGCTTACCGTAGCCCCTGTATCGGGCGCTGGCCTGGCACGAGTCTATTTAATTACACTTATCAAGCAATCAATCTTAATGAAAAAACTCAAAGATTTTTAGAACTGTGCGATGGACAAAAAACCGTTGCCGAAATTCAAGAAATGCTTGGGGATCCCTTGGATGACTCGCGGCTAGTCTGGCTACAGGAGCAGGGGTTACTTTTACTGGCACCCCCGGGGAAATAACAAAAAGATTTCCTGCTTAGTTTTTTCAGCTAGGCTAAAGGAAACAAGATCTCCTACTGACATGGTTTTAGCTGCGGTTCTGGATCCCGATCCTTTGATGGTTGCTCCAGAGCTAACCCTGGAGGAGGCGATCCAGCGGCTGCAGACCCGGCAGAAAACCTATCTGGTGGTCCAAAACCGAGTCCTGACGGAAGGGGCATGTTTGAGCTTGCTGGTTGGGGATCCCGGAAACCTGGCTCGGCCCCTAGGGGAGTTAGAGTTACCGGCATCTGCCCCAGGCTACCGGTTGATTTGGGCAGGGGAGCGGCTGAAGGGGGTTTTGATCCTGAATCTGCCTGAGGCTATTTGGACTGACCCCAGGCGGGCCTTGGCCTGGATCGATCTTGAGGGCAGTCTCTGGCACAGCAATCCCACCTGGCAAGCTTGGCTGGGCGGACGCTGGCAGCAGCTGCTCGGGGACATTCCCTGGGGATCCCTGGTTGAGCCTTGGTGCAGGGAGCATCTGTTAGTGACCGAGGATGGTCGGTCTCGCTATGTTTTCAGCCAGATTAGTCCTGTGGCAGGGGGATGTGCGGTTGAAATCCTCGATAGGAGTCGGGACAAAGAACAAGAATTGATCCGGGCAGCGATTGTGCAGGCGATTCCTGATTTAATGGTCAAAATTGATCGGCAGGGCAGACGCAAATTTTTTATGCCCGGGCAGAGTATTACCATCTATAAACCTGAGCTAGCCTTCGACAGTGAGAAAACCATTTATGAGGTACTGCCGGCTGAGTTAGCCAAACAAAGGATGGACTATATCAATCTGGCCTTGGCCACGCAGACCACCCAAGTTTATGAGCACATGATCGAGATCAACGGCAAGCGCTATTTTGAAGAATCACGGGTTACCCCCTGCAATGCCGACGAAGTTTTGATCCTAGTGCGTGACATTACCGACAAAAAGATTGCCGAATTGCGGCAGCAGTGGCAGTACGAACGCCTGAGACTGATCAATGCCATTACCCAAAGCATCCGCCAATCCCTCAACCTAGAAACCATTCTCAACACCACCGTTCGGGAAGTGCGCATCCTCCTCAACACCGACCGAGTGATTATCTATCAGTTTGACCAACATTTGGTCGGCACCATTACTGCTGAATCTGTTTCCGATTCCCAGTTCTCTCTATTAGGGGAAACCATTGTCGATCCCTGCTTTCAGGTCAAATCCCATGAACGTTATCGCCAGGGTTATATTACCAGCATTGCCGATATTGACAATAGCTCTATCCGAGAATGCTACCACCGGCTTCTCCACCAATATGGGGTCAAGGCTAACTTAGTTGTACCAATTATCCTAGAGGCAAATTCCCTGTGGGGCCTATTGATTGTTCATCATTGCACCGGCCCCTACGATTGGGATCCCTGGATGGTGGAGTTATTGACGGACTTAGCTCAGCAACTGGGGATTGCCATTCAGCATGCACAACTGCACCAACGTTTAGAATTAGCCAATAGCGCTTTACAATATCAGGTAAATATCCGCAATGCTGAGCTGCAGAGTTTGCTGGATTATGAGAAACTTTTGCGCACCATTACTGAAGCTGTCAGGGCTAACTTAAATGAAGAATCTATTCTCAAAGAAGCTGTGGAGGCAATGATAGAAGGTTTAGATGTGAAGGATTGTTTGGTAGGTTTGCTGGCAGATAGCAATCAAACAACTTATCGCATTGGTTATGCCCATAATCCCAATTGCCTAGGGCTGATAGACAATCTTGATCCCTTAGTTTATGAGCACCTTCTCAAGCATCAGTCCATTTATTTTTCTACCCATCACCTCTGTCTAGGCCAGGTGACCCTCCTGATTGCTCCTATGTACGACCAGGATAGCCTGATTGGCTTTTTGGAGCTGATCCGTGAGCCTGGGGATGAATTTTCCGCAGCGGAAATCCGCTTGGCTGAACAAATTGCCAATCAATGTGCCATTGGGATCCGCCAAGCTCGCCTCTATCAAGATTCTCTGCAACAGGTGCGCAAGCTAGAGGAAATCAACCGTCTGAAAGATGAGTTTGTACACATGGTTTCCCATGAACTGCGCACCCCCCTAACCAACATGAATATGGCTCTGAAAATGATTGAAGCCCGGGGGGTCCAGGAGTCCCAGCAGCGCTACTTTCAGATTTTGCGGGCAGAATGGGCCCGAGAACTCAACTTGGTCAATGAACTGTTAGAACTGCAGGCCCTAGAATCGGGCACCCGTGCCCTCGTTCTTACCTCGATTCCTGTGGCAGAAGTGATTTACAAAATCGTGGAACCGTTCATCTTCCGTACCCAAGAACATCAGCAATACTTCCTGGTAGAGATGCAAGGTTTACAAGATTCAATGGCAGAGTGGGTGACGGATCTGAGTTTATTTGAGCGAATCGTCATTGAGCTTTTGAATAATGCTTGCAAATATACTCCATCAGGGGAAAAAATTATCCTTAGGCTTAGGCAAGCACCTGAACAGTTGATCATTACCGTGATCAACACCGGTGTGGAAATTCCTGCCGACCGCCAGGGAAAAATCTTTGATAAGTTCTTCCGTCTGCCCAATCTAGATCACTGGAATCAAGGGGGGACAGGGCTAGGACTGCCGCTGGTGCGCAAAGCGGTCGAATTATTGGGTGGCTCGATCAAGCTAACTTCCCGGCAACGACAGACTCAATTTGAGGTTTATTTGCCCCCTTGCCAGGTCGATCAGCTAGGCTAGGCTTCTAGGACGTCTGTTTCAGGAAAGCTGGCAATGACTAGGGATATGTCCGGTCGCATTTTGGATAGGGCTTGGGGAGCTGATCCTAAACCATTCCGATCCGGACGAGGAACCAAAATCAGCAGATCATTGACCTGAGCAGCATCAGCTAAACATTGGACAAAGTTGCCGTGCATTTGCTGACAAGAAATGCCATCTGTAGGGCAAGCAGGGGCAGAACCACTGTGCTCACTGATCAAGATTAAGTGCAAAGTCGCCTTCAATTCCTGAGCCAAAATCTTCCCCAAAGCCATCACCTGCTGGTAGACGGGGAACCGCACTTCCCAATCTAAAAGCCCCACCACTACCCGTTTGGTACTGACTAATGGCTCCACCAAACGGGTGATCAACACTGGGATCTCCTTCTGGCGAATCAAAGAATCAATCAGGGAACCAAACAGATTTTCCCGATAGGAAGAATAGCCCTTCCACCCCAAAATAATTAAACTGGCCTGCTGCTCCCATGCGGTGCGCAAAATCCCCTTGCTGAGGGAATCGGAAATCCGCCCAATCACCTGCACCGGCATCGCCGCTGCCAAAGCTTCCGTTTCCGCTGCCGTTAATAAAAGCTTTTGCTGCTGCCGCGCCCGCGAATCCACCCCTTCCCCATGGTCGATCAAAATGTTGAGGGGCAGCAAGGTCCCTTGGTGGTGCTTAGCCAGCAAAATCGCCAAGGTCAACAGATTTTTCTCCGTCTGAGGGTTAGCCACCGGCACCAACACCCGGGATCCCCAGCGGGTTTGGGCGGTGGTCGGGTTGAGTTGGGGTTCTTGGGCCAGCTTTTTGCCCCAGTGGGCGGTCACCCAGGGGGACAACATACAGGTGACCATGATCATGACAATGGTGGCATTGACAACCACCGTGTCCACTAGCCCCACTTGGTAGCCCACCGTAATGGCTGCCAAAGTGGCTGCTGCCTGGGCCAAGGACAGCCCAAAAATCACCATCACCGCCTCCTGACCCCAGCCACTCGTCCAGACCACCAGCCAGGCTGCCCCTAACTTGGCCAGCAATTCCGCCACCGTAATCCCCGTCGAGACCAAAAAGGTTTGCGGATCCCGAAAGACCACCGCCGGGTCAATGAGCATCCCCACCGAGACCAGGAAAAAGGGAATAAACAGGGTATTGCCGATGAACTCCAGGCGATTCATCAAGGAACTGAGGCGGGGGATCAGGGGGGTGATGGCAATCCCAGCCAAAAAGGCCCCCACCACCGGCTCAATGCCGATCAACTTAGCCCCATAGGAGACCACCAACAGCACCGCCAGCACAAAGGTAAACTCGGCACTTTCATTCCAGCCAAAGCGGCGGAAAAACCAGCGCCCCAACCGCGGCACCCCCCACAGGGTCAAAATCGTATAGCAAATCAAAGAAGGGATCAGGGTCAGCCAAAATAGCCAACTCAGGGATCCCTGAAAGGCGCGGATCACCACCGCTAGTATCAGGAGGCCTAGGACATTGGCGATGATAGTGCCGCCCAAAGTAGCGGTGAAAGCGGGCAGGCGGCTGAGGCCCAGGCGGGAGACAACCGGCAGTGCCACCAGGGTGTGGGTAGCCAAGCAGGAAGCCACCAAGAGGGATGCCAGCCAGCCATAGCCCAGCAGCTGCATCACCGCCGTTCCCAGGATCATCGGCAAGCTGAAGGTGGCCAGCCCAAAGATGAGGGATTGGCGGACATTCAACTTCAGATCATCCAAGCTGGTTTCCAGCCCAGCCATGAACATCAGCAGCAATAGCCCCACCGTCCCCAGCAGGACAATGGAAGCATCCCGCTCCAAAATCCCCAACCCATAGGGCCCCACCACCACCCCTGCCCCAATCAAACCGATGATCCCCGGCAGATTGAAGCGCTCCACCAGCAGCGGTGCCACCAAAATAATCCCCATGATGATCAAAAACACCAACACCGGATCGTCAATTGGGCCAAACAAGGCTGCCATGGGATCCCCCAACCAGGTCATAGTCAGAATAGCCTGTCTGCTCCAGCCTAGGGGATCCCTAGGGGTTAGGGTGATCAATATCACCGGGATCTGGTATTAGCTATCGTTGCTGCTTTGGGAGAGTTGCCCTTAAGATTGGTGGAAGCATTTATGAATTTTCCGTAAAGGGGTTCAGGGAGTTTGGGAGCGGCTGCTGATGTCTCGTTATGTTTTTCATCCCCAAGAGTTGCCCCAGCTCCTGAGGCAGATTCGTTCCCAGTGTACAACGGGTTATTTGCGCCTTCATCTTAAGGATCCCCAGGGCAGCGAGGCGAGGGAGACGTGGATGTTGGCGTTTTTGCGGGGTCGGTTGGTATTTTCCGCCGATCGGCCTTTGGGGGCGGAGATTTTGTTGAAGCGGTTGCAGCGGTTTATGCCCCGTTTGCATTCTCCCTGGGCTAAGCAGGCCTTGGTGGTGATCCAGCAGCGGTTGATGGCTACGGGTAGTCCGCGGGAGTTGTTGGATGGGATGGAGCAGTTGGGGTTGCTGAAGCGGCAGGATTTGGAAGATGCGGTCTGGCTGATTTTGCTGACCGATATGGATCGGTATTTGTTTGACCGGGGGGGGACCTGCCGTTTTGAGCCTCAGGATCATTTGTTGCGGGATGCCCCCATTGCTGGATTTGAGTTGGATCCGGTGTTGGATCAGGCGGCAGAGCGGCGGGATATGTGGCAGGGGATGCGGGCGGTGATCCCGGCTTTGGAGGCGGTGCCGATTGTCTATTGGGATCGGTTTAATCGCCTGCCCATGACGGAAGAGCAACGGCAGAAAATCCACCAGCTCACGGATGCGGGGCGTTCCCTAGATGCCATTGCTGCCAGCTTGGGTCGGGATCCTTTGGAGGTGGCCCAGATGTTTGCGGGTTGGGTGAAAAAGGGTCTGGTGGGGATGCAGTTGCCCCAGGGGAGTTTGAGTCCCCGGCGACAGTCGACCATTCTGGCTGTGGATGACAGTGTGGTGATGCAGGAGTTGATCCGCCAAGCCCTTGCCAACTATCGGGTGATCACATCTGGGCAGCCGGCGGATCTGTTGTCTTTGTTGCTGCAGCATCGCCCGGATTTGTTGATTTTAGATATTACGATGCCGGAGATTGACGGGCTGGAGTTGTGCCGGATGGTGCGGGGGCTGGAGCAGTTTCGCCATCTGCCCATTGTGATCCTGACCGGGCGGGAGGGGCTGTGGGATCGCATCAAGGGCAAGCTTTCCGGTGCCACCCGCTACTTGAGCAAGCCCTTCAATCAGGTCCAGCTCAACTATGAGATCCAACGCCTCCTAGGACAACGAGCCACCACCGCACCCCAAGCTCTGCCCCAGCGCTGGCCGGTGTTTAGCTCCAGCAGCGGCTTCTAGGGGATCCTGCTCTGGTGAGCCAGGGGGGATGGATTAAAATGGGGTTAATGGGTTCAAGTGATGCCATGGGATTTTTTGATTCTGAGATTGTGCAGCAGGAGGCCCAAGCTTTGATGCGGGACTTCCAGATGCTGATGCAATTGGGAAGCAACTACGGCAAATTTGACCGGGAAGGGAAGCGAATTTTTATTGAGCAGTGGGAAGCGTTGCTGGAGCGGCAGCGAATTTTCATGAAGCGCATGGAGCTGTCGGACGATTTTATGGCCAAGATGCAGGTGACGCAAATGCACGAGATGCTGGGTAAACTGGGGGTCAACCCGGCGCAAATGTACGAGCACATGAGCCATGCCCTAGAGCGGATGAAGGCAGAAATTCAGTAGGGGATCCCTGATGTCTCGCCAGAGCCGGAGCTTGCAGCAGATTCTGGATACCCTCAGTCGCCATCAGCAACCGATGTCTGCCCAGGAGATTTTTGTGGCGTTGCGGGGGCAGCAGCAGAGTTTAGGGTTAGCGACGATTTACCGGGGGATTGAAACCCTGTGTAATGAGGGGAAGTTACAGCAAATCCACCTAGGGGATAACCAGGCCTACTATTATCTTTTGCCTCACGATGGGCACAATCGCCATTACTTGATCTGCACTGAGTGTCGCTCGGTGATTGCCCTTTCTAGTTGTCCGGTTGAAGATTTGGAGAACCGTTTGTCAAAGCAATATAACTTCGTCATTGAGCGGCATGTGTTAGATTTTTATGGGGTTTGTGCCCGCTGTCGTGGCCATGAATGAGTCATTAGTCTCTTCAGGTTGCTTTTAGGGCGCTGCCCAGAAATCACAAGCTTATTCCCCCCCGACCCAAAGGGCGAGAGATAGGGATCCCGGGCAAAAACGATGTCCTTGATTTTAACCCCTCTCCCTTGGGGATTGCCCTTGGGGATTGGGAGTGAGGGCAAGACCGGTGTTAGTTCCCGGCGTGGCTATCCTGGTGCCAGCAAGGGGGTGGCTACCTGCACGTCATCTTGAGGTACTAGGTCAGCCCTATCCCCAGCACTACCCAGGCAGTTTATTGTTTAACGACCTTGAGAGTTTGTAGCCGTACATCCTCAGGGCCATTGATAAAGCCACCCGCCTCATGCACCAATAAAAGATAATCAATGGCTTCCTGGGTCACCACCTCCCCCGGAATCAAAATCGGGATCCCGGGGGGATAGGGGGAGATAATTTCGGCACAGATTTCCCCTACGGCGGACTGGAAGGGGACCCGCTGGATGGGGGCGAAGAAGGCTTGCCGTGGAGTCAAAGCTTGGGGGGGCAGGGGGGGACGCTGGATGCGGGCCAGCCGCTGCATTTTCTCGCCCATGCCCTCATTAGCAGCCCCTTGCTCCTCAGCCAACACCTCAAAACTGCGCACCAAGCGATCCAGATCCCACTCTGTATTGCCGATACTGACAATGAAAACCACATTGTGCAGCGTGGACATCTCCGGCTGAACGTGAAAACGGCTATTGATCTGATCATGGGCATCAAAACCAAACATCCCCAATTCACTCACCCGCACCGTCAGCCGCGTTTCATCCAAGGCATGAAACCCAGGGGTCTGCCCCAGCCGCTCCAGGCCAAAACAACTTATGCCCGGGATCCCGTTTAGGCGTTGGCGGGCAGTCCGGGCCAGTTCCAAAGTTGTCTGCAGCAGCTTTTCTCCTTCTAAAGCCATCTGCCGCCGGGCCACATCCAGAGACATCATCAGCACATAGCTAGGGCTGGTGGACTGGAGTAACTGCAAGATATTGCGCACCCGATTGGCCGCAATCCGGGATCCCTGTAGGTGCAGCAGGGAGGCTTGGGTCATGCCGGCAATGACTTTGTGGGTGGACTGCACCACCAGATCGGCTCCGGCTTCCAGGGCAGAAATGGGCAGTTCCGGGTGAAAGGCCAAGTGGGGGCCATGGGCTTCGTCCACCAACAGGGGTAAGCCGTGGGCATGAACCACCTCCGCAATCCGCACCACATCCCCGCATACCCCGTAGTAGGTAGGATTGACAATCAACACCCCCTTCGCTTCAGGATGGGCTTGCAGGGTACGCTCCACCGTTTCCGGCGTCACCCCGTGGGCGATCCCCAGCTCTTGGTCATAGTCGGGATCCATAAACACCGGCGTGGCCCCGGAAAGAATCACCCCGGCAATAGCGGACTTATGGCAATTGCGGGGCAACAGAATCCTATCCCCCGGGTCACAGACCGCCAAAACCAGGGTCTCTACCCCACAGGTGGAGCCATTCACCAAAAACCAACTGCGATCGGCCCCGTAAGCCTGGGCCGCCAACTCCTGCGCCTCCAGGATCACCCCATCCGGGTCATGGAGATTGTCCACCTCCGGCAACTCCGTCAAATCCGCCCGAAACACCATCTCCCCCAACAACTCCCGCAACTCCGCCGGGATCCCCCGTCCTTGTTTATGTCCTGGGGTATGGAAGGGGGCTTTATCCAGAAAGCAGTAGTGGCGAATGGCTTCAAACAGGGGGGCTCGACTTTGGCTGGCCCGGTCTAGGGGTCGTAGCACCCGCGTTGCAGATTGAATAGGCATCATCACTTCCCACACCGAATGCCGAGTATTATCCCTCCCAAGGGCCCATCCTGCCATGATAATGAGCTTGAGAAAAGCCAAAACCCCCTATGGTCAAACCCAAAATCATTGTCCTCGACGACGATCCCACGGGATCCCAAACGGTGCACAGTTGTTTGCTGCTGACCCGTTGGGATGTGGAGACCCTGGTGTTGGGGTTACGGGATGCGGCGCCGATTTTTTTTGTGTTGACCAATACCCGCGCCTTAGCCCCAGAGGCAGCAGCGGAGCGGGTGCGCAGCGTTTGCCGCCATCTCAAGCAGGCCCTGCAGCTAGCTCCTCAGGAGCATTGGATTTTGGTGAGCCGGTCCGATTCTACCCTGCGCGGGCACTACCCCCTGGAAACGGATGTTATGGCTGCCGAATTGGGCCCCTTTGATGCCCATCTATTGATCCCGGCTTTTTTGGAAGGGGGGCGGATCACCCGGGATAGCGTTCACTATCTGATCATTGATGGGGTGCCCACCCCGGTGCATGAAACGGAATTTGCCCGGGATTCCGTGTTTGCCTACCACCACAGCTACCTGCCTGACTACGTAGCCGAAAAAACCCGCGGGGGGATCCCGGCGGAGCGGGTGGAGCGGTTGACCTTGGATCAGATTCGCCGGGGTTGTCGGGAGCGCCTATTGGCTTTGTCCGGTAACGTCTGTGGGGTGGTAGACGCGGAAACCCCGGAGGATCTACGGCAGTTTGCCCGGGATCTGGTGGCTGCCTCCCAGGGAGGCAAAAGGTTTTTGCTGCGCAGTGCTGCCAGCATTTTGACTGCCCTGGCCGACCTCCCGCCCCAGCCCTTGCCCGCTGATGCCATGGCCCAGCTGCGCCCCTACCCCGATCATCCCGGCGCCGTCATTGTCGGCTCCCATGTGGGCAAAACCACCCTGCAACTGCAGGATCTGTTGCAGCAGCCCGGGATCGAGGGGATCGAAGTGGAGGTGCAGCGGTTGTTGGATCCCGGCGGCGGGGAGCCATTGCTTGGGGAGGTGAATGCCCGGGTGCAGGCAGCTTTCCAGGCCGGGTTGACCCCCGTTGTCTACACCAGTCGTCGGGAACTCAGCTTCCCCAGTCAGCAAGAGCGTTTGGACTTTGGGCAGCGGGTCTCGAACTTTTTAATGCAGGTGGAGCAGCATCTTCCTGCGGCAATTAGCTTTCTGATCAGCAAAGGCGGCATCACCTCCAACGACACCCTCAGTCACGGTTTAGGGCTGGCGGCCGTGCGCCTGCAGGGGCAAATCCTCCCCGGCGTCTCCGTTGTCCTCACCCCTGCCGACCATCCCCGCTTCCCCAAGCTGCCCGTAGTCCTTTTCCCCGGCAACGTGGGGGATGCCCAGGCCCTGAGCACCGTTTATCATCGCCTCACCCAGCCCCCCGCCTAGACCATTAGCCGCCCATGCTCAAGACCTGATAGATTGTCAATGAATTAGGCAGGAAGACACTATGGCAGAAGGGGAATACAGACCCGGACTAGAGGGGGTGCCAGCCACCCGTTCCAACATCAGTTTTGTGGATGGGCAAGCCGGCATCCTCGAATATCGCGGGATCCCCATCGGGCAGTTGGTGGAGCACAGTTCTTTTTTGGAAACCGCCTATCTGTTAATTTTTGGCAAATTGCCCACCCAAGCAGAATTGGATCACTTTGAAGCGGCCATTCGTTCCCAGCGGCGGGTGAAATATCGCATTCGGGACATGATCAAATGTTTTCCCGAATCCGGCCATCCCATGGATGCCCTGCAGACCTGCATTTCGGGTTTGGGCATGTTTTATCCCATCCAGGAATTTGGTCATGATTACGCCTACCAAACGGTGACGCGGCTGATTTCCAAAGTGCCGACCCTAGTGGCAGCCTTTCACCAGATGCGCCAGGGCAATGATCCCATCCCCCCCCGGGACGACCTCGACCATGCCAGCAATTTTCTCTACATGGTGACGGGCAAAGTCCCCGAACCTTGGGTGGCCAAAATCCTGGATGTCTGTTTGATTTTGCATGCGGAACACACCGTCAATGCCTCCACTTTTGCCCTTTTGGTGAGTGCCTCTACCCTGTCTAGTCCCTACAGTGCCATTGCCGCCGCCGTCGGCACCTTATCTGGGCAACTCCATGGGGGTGCCAACCAAGAAGTGATGCGCATGTTACGGCAAATTGGCAGCGTGGAGAATGTCCGCCCCTACATTGAACAAAAACTGGAAAAGAAACAAAAAATTATGGGGGTTGGGCACCGCATTTACAAAATTAAAGACCCCAGAGCTGAATATATCCAAAAATTAGCCCAAAAACTGTTTGACTACTACGGGCATGACAAATACTACGACATTGCTCTGGAAGTGGAGCGAGTGTGCCTAGAGCTTTTGGGCAGTAAAGGCATCTACCCCAATGTGGACTTCTACTCCGGTTTAGTCTATGCCAAACTCGGGATCCCGGATGATTTATTTACGCCGGTGTTTGCCATTTCCCGGGTGGCAGGCTGGCTGGCCCACTGGCGGGAGCAACTGTCGGACAATCGGCTTTTCCGCCCCACCCAGGTGTACACCGGGGATCGGGGGCAGAATTATGTTCCCATTGACCAGCGAAAATAGGCTTGTTCCCTCCTGCCTGGCATCGCCTACGGGCTAATCTAGAAGTGACCTCCCTTGGGGTAGTTCATGAGTGACAGTCGCGTGCCGCCCCGTCGGCAGCCCCCCCCCTTGCCTCCCCGTACTTCCCGCACAGGGGAAGAGCCCTCTAGCCGTCGCTACAGCCAAGAGCGCTACGACCGCTACAGCTCCCCCCGCCCCAGTAGCTACGGGGATCCCCCGCCGCCGCCCCGTTCCAGCTCAGGCACTAGCTCCGGCAGTGGCGCCGTTTCCAGTTTGACAGTGTTGACGGTTGTTGCTTTGGTGGCTTTTTTCACCGGCTTTGCTGCCCGCAACTTTTTGGCCGATCGGGGCTATGACGATGAGCGGGTGGTCAAGGCCCAGAATGTGCCGGAGGTCTTTCGCCGCTTCTGTGTAGATTACAACGGCTACCCCTCCTTTACGGTGGTGCAGTTGACCAGCGTCTCTGCCCTAACCATGGCCAGTGTGCCGATTTTGCGCCTCGACACTTGCACCATCCCTGTCAGCCAAACCGCCAATGCCCTACAAGCCCTAGGGATCAACCGGCGGGATGCCTCCATCGGCCCCCAGTTGGGGGGATCCAACCTTACCTTGATCAACGCCAGCGTTGGGCGCAGCATGGCCCAAGCCCTCGTCAGCCGCTTCCCCAACCTCGTCAGCGGTGGGGATCCCGAGCGGGTGATCAACCAAGTGGAAGAGACCCTCACCAGTGTTTTAACCTCCGGTATGGATGGGCTAGGGCTACAGAACCTCCAGCGCACCAACATCCCCAACGTCTATGTGATGGTGCCGGGGCATTCCTTTAATTTGCAGCCCCAGCTCAACAACGAGTAGGGAGGATCACCCATGCCCCAAGGACTGCTGATTACCTTAGAAGGGGGGGAAGGGTGTGGCAAAACTACCCAGCAAGCCCTCCTCAGCCAGCGGCTAACCCGCTTAGGGATCCCCCATGTGGTGACACGGGAGCCGGGGGGTACAGCATTAGGGGAGAGGCTGCGGCAGCTTTTGCTTGCCAGTGATTTACAGCCTTGGACGGAGTTGCTTTTATTTGCTGCCGATCGGGCAGAGCATGTGCATCGGGTGATTAACCCTGCCCTTGGGGCTGGGAAAGTGGTGCTGTGCGACCGGTTTGTGGATTCCACCTTGGCTTACCAGGGCTATGGGCGGGGGTTGCCTCTGGATCAGTTGCAGCAACTCAATCATCTTGCCACCCAGGGGGTCCGGCCCCATTTGACCCTGTGGTTGGATGTGCCGCCCCACGTGGGCTTGAGCCGGGCTTTGCAGCGGCAAGGCAAACTCGACAGCATCGAAACCCAGGATCTTGGCTTCCATCAGCGGCTCTACCATGGCTTCCAGACCCTAGCCGAAGGGGATCCCAAGCGCTGGCGGCGGATTGATGGGGTGCCGGGCATCGAGCAGGTGGCGGAGCAGATTTGGCGAGTTGTTGCGCCTTGGCTAGGGCCCTTTTCCCCTCAGCCCCATCTCAGCTAGGATCCCTAGGCCTCTATAATGGGGCGGAGTGCTGTTTTGGTGGAAAAATCTTGAATCTGCTGCCTTTGCTGCTATTTGCTGCTGAATCTAGCCCCTCTTTGGGAGAATTAGCACCCTATATTTTAGTGGCAGTTCTGCTCTCGTTGGTCACCATTTATTTGGCCAGCCAAATCCTGGGGGAGCTAGCTTCCCGGTTGGGCTTTCCCTCGGTGCTGGGGGAACTCGTCGGCGGTGTGCTGATCGGGGGATCCCTAATGGGGTTGTTGGTTTTTCCGGAGACGGGGGCAGCTTCCCATTTAATGGACTTGTTGCAGTGGAGCACGGGTTTGGGGCAGGAAGCCATTGGGTTGATTTTCAGCAGCGAAAGCGAAGTGATTGACGTGCTGGCCGAGATTGGGGTGGTGATTTTGCTATTTGAGATTGGTTTGGAGTCGGACTTGCAGGAATTGATCCGGGTTGGGCCCCAGGCAGCGAGTGTAGCGGTGATTGGGGTGGTGATGCCCTTCACTGCTGGTACCTTGGGGTTGATTTACCTGTTTGGGGTGCCGGTGGTGCCGGCGATTTTTGCCGGGGCGGCCCTGACGGCCACCAGTATTGGCATTACTGCTCGGGTGCTGGCGGAGTTGCAAAAGCTTTCTTCCCCGGAGGGGCAGATCATCATTGGGGCAGCGGTTTTGGATGACATTTTGGGGATCATCATTTTGGCAGTGGTGGCCAGCCTAGCCCGCACCGGGGAGGTGCAGCTGCTGGAAGTGGGGCGGATTATTCTCAGTGCGGTGGTGTTTTTGATTGGGGCGATTATCCTGGGGCGGCTGTTGAGTCCGGGGCTGGTGGCGATGATGCAGCGGATGAAAACCCGTGGTACCCCTCTGATTCCGGCTTTGGTCGTGGCTTTTGCCCTAGCCTATGTGGGGCAAGTGATTGGTTTAGAAGCCATCCTCGGTACCTTTGCTGCGGGTTTGATTTTGGCTGAAACCGAGATCCAACGGGAGCTCGAGGAGCAAATCCGCCCCATTGCCGATCTATTTGTGCCCATCTTTTTTGTCTGTGTTGGGGCCAAGACCAACTTGAGTGTTTTTGATCCCAGTATTCCTGCCAACCGGGAGGGGATGATCATTGCCGTCTTTTTGATTGGCGTTGCCATCCTGGGCAAAATTGCTGCCGGCTTGGGGGTCTTTGGCCGGGCTGGGGTGGATCGCTACGCCGTTGGGGTGGGGATGATCCCGCGGGGGGAAGTGGGGCTGGTCTTTGCTGGAGTGGGGGCTGCCAGCGGGGTGCTCAGTGATGCTCTCAACACCAGCATCATCCTGATGGTGATCGTCACTACCTTTGTTTCTCCCCTCTGGTTACGCAGCGTCCTCAGTCGCCCGGATCAGGAACCCACCTCCACCTCCTCAGTGGAAACCTGACCCCTGGCTGGGCGTGAAAATGCTAGGATTAGTAAGTTCTGGAAGCAATCTCCCATGGCTAAAAAACGTAACCTCAAGCGGGAAAAAGCCGAGCGCAACCGGGAATATGCCCGTCAGTTTCAGCGCAGCCGCACCCGCAACACCTATCGCCGTGCCCCCCTCAGTAGCCCCGAGGACGAAAACCCGGGTAGCTCCCCTAGCAGCAGTGACGACGACTCCTAACCCTTCTCAAGGTAGTGCCCCATGACCGACGCCCCCCGGGATCCCGATCGTCTCAATCAGTTTTTGTACCCTTATCATTTGTCGTCGGCGAACCTACCGCCCAACCAGCTGTTGTTGGATGCCAACTTACAGGAGTTTTCCAATCGGGTATCGATCATTTGTGCCCTAGAGTCCAACGGCAAGATCACCCCCCTAGATGCCTATCGCCAGATCAAGGCCCTCTGGAAAGCCCTAGAGGCGGCGAAGAAGCAACTGGATCAGCCGCCGAGTGCGGAATAGTCATGTGGTTAAGTGTGATTATCCCTACTTATAATCGCTTGCCGATCCTGCGCAAGTGTTTGGCGGCTATGGAGCGGCAGCAGCCGGGGGAGTTCAGTGGCTATGAAGTGATTGTGGTGGATGATGGCTCCACCGACGGTACCTTGGCATGGTTAGGGGCGCACGCAGCTGAGTTACCCCATACCCATTGGTTGGTTCAGGATCACCAAGGCCCGGCGGCGGCCCGCAATCTTGGCTTTCAGGCGGCCAAGGGGGAAATCATTGTTTTTATTGACAGTGACCTGGTGGTGGTTGATGGGTTTTTGCGAGAGCACATGCGGGTGCTGGCTCGCCATCGAGATCAGCCGGTGTTTACCTATGGGCGGGTGATCAATACCCATCATTTCGACAACCCTTTTCAAGAGCGGTTTAAGCCGACGGATTTTTCCCAGGCCTTTTTTGCCACTGGCAATGTGGCCATCCATCGCCGCTGGCTGGAAGCGGTTTGTGAGCAGCCCCTGGCGCCCTTCGATACCCGCTTCACCCTCTATGGCTGGGAGGATCTGGAGCTGGGGGTGCGCCTGAAAAAAGCGGGGGTGCGCATGATCAAGTGCCCCCAAGCTGCCGGCTACCATTGGCATCCCCCCTTTAAGCTAGAAGACATCCCCCGCCTGATCGACCGAGAATGGCAGCGGGGGCGCATGGGTGTGCTGTTTTATCAGAAGCATCCCACCTGGGAAGTGCGGCTGATGATTCAGATGACCTGGCTGCACTGGTGGTTGTGGGGGATCCTGTCACTGTGGGGGTGGTTGAATGAACAACGGGTGCGACCCCTGTTGCAATGGTTGGTGGAGCGGGGCCAGTCCGATCTGGCCCTGGAACTGTGTCGGGTCTTCTTCCTCAACTGGTACAACGTCCAAGGGGTCTATGCAGCCTACCGCCAGCTCAAGTCTGCCTAAACTCCTCTGGGGATCCCTGCTGGCTTTGGGGTTAGTTGGCTGTGGCATCGAAGAACCGCCTATCCCTGTTGAAACATCAGCAGCTACAGTCGATCCCCTCAGCTATGAAAACATCACCCTCACCCAGTCGGCCCGAGACGGGCGTTTGCAGTGGAAAATCACCGCCACCCTGGCCCAATACACCCCCGAACGCACTGTTGCTGCCCTCACCAGTGTCAGCGGTGAGTTTTATGACAGCCAGGGGGATCCCATTCGGGTTACGGCTGCCGCCGGGCAGGTGTTGGTGGAGGAGCGCCGCATCAGCTTGGTGGGATCGATTCAGGCGGAGTATCCCCGGCAGGGGTTGCTGCTGCAGGCCCAGGAGGTGCAGTGGATCCCGGATGAGTCGCGGCTGGTGGCCAGCGACAGCGTCACCATCCAGTTTCGTGATCCGGACAACCCCCAGCGCCAGGGGGAGATCCAGGGATCCCAGTTGCAGTGGAACACCCAGGATCAAGTATTGACCTTAACGGATCAGCCGGTGCGCCTTGTGGCCCGGGAGCCGGACTTACAACTGACGGCGGCCCAACTGCAGTGGATCTTGCCCAGTCAAACCATACAGGCCCTAGGGGGGGTGGAGCTGGTGGGCCAGCCCCAGGGGATCCCGGAGCCGGTGCAGTTGCGGGGGGCGACATTGACCTTGACTCCCAAGCAGGCGATGGTGAGTGGGGATAGTTACGTGCGCAGCCAGGGGCGGGGAGAATTGTGGGCCCAGGTTCTGCGCTGGCCCTTAGGAGAGAGCCTGATCTATGCCAGTGGGGACGTGCGTTATCAATGGCCGGGGCAGGGTTTGAGCCTACGGGGGCGGGAGGGGGTGATCAACTGGCAGAGCCAGACCGCCCGTTTGAGCGGCGGCACCACCACCCTGCAGCGGCTTTAGGGCAAAAACTCCAGCAGCAAGCGATTGATCGTTTGCGGGGCTTCCTGTTGGATCCAGTGTCCGCACTCCGGGATCACCTCCAGGCGCAGTTCTTCCCGGCACAGCCCTTCCATGCCTTCGATCAGCTTAGGGCTGAGGGCAAAATCATTTTCGCCCCAGATCACCATCGTTGGTGCCTCAATCTGCCTCAGAGGTTTTAGCAACCAATCTTGCCAATGGCGGGGGTGGGCCCATTCCCGGTAATAGCTCAAGGCCGCCTGCAGCACCCCCGGCTTCGCCAAGGCCCGCTGGTAATGCTGCAGATCCAAGCGACTGAAGGCTGCCTTGCGGACTGCCGTCTCCTGAAACAACCGCTGCACCCAAGTCTGCAAATGGCGCTCCAGTAGCCATTCCGGGATCCCGGGGAGTTGGAAAAACAGCATGTACCAACTGCGTTGCCACTGTTCCCAATTGCTGAGCAGTTCGCGGCGCCAGCAGGCGGGGTGGGGGGAATTGAGGATGACCAGCTTGTGGATTTGCTGCGGCACCTGTTGGGCCCAGTGCCAGGCAATGGTGCCGCCCCAATCGTGGGCTACCACGTGGGCTGCCTTAGCGCCGAAGTGCTGCAACAGCCCCTGCAGGTCTTGAACCAGCGTATCCAGGTCATAGCCAGCCGCCGGCTTATCCGAATCATTGTAGCCCCGCAGATCCGGCACCACCACCCGGAACTTCTTGGCCAGCACCGGGATTTGGTGTCGCCAGGAATACCAAAACTCCGGAAACCCATGCAACAGCAGCACCAGCTCCCCTTCCCCCTGGGTGACATAGTGCAGATGCAGCCCATTACTGAGGGCGTAGCCGTGTTGCCAGGATCCCCGTGTCATCGTCACTACAATTCAGCCTTACTTCTAGATTAGCGGAGACTGGGAAGCCAGATCCTCCTCTGGGCTGGATTCAGCCGCCTCTGGAACCGGCACCGTCCGCCGGGAAAAGCCCCAAAGGAAACAAAGAATTATCAGGGGAGTCATCGCCCATTCCGGCAGTTCCAAATCTGGCAAGAAGACTTCCAGCAGCATGCGTCCACCCACCAGGGCAATAATGATGTAGGCAGCATCTTCCAGGCGGCAAAATTCATCCAGCCAGCGGACAAAAAACGACGCCATATAGCGCATCAAAGTAATGCCCAAAATCCCCCCGACAATAATCACCCAAGCCTTGCGGGACACAGCAATGGAAGCAGCAATACTATCAAAAGAAAACACCAGATCCGTCAGCTCCACCAGCAGCAAAGTTTGCCAAAAATTAGCCGTATTGGGGAGGCGTTCTGCCTGTTCCTCCTCTGGGCTGCGGAAATGTTGCCAAGTCAGCCACAGCAAATACATTGCCCCCACCAAGCGCGCCGGGGCATAGTCCACAATCCAGGTCGCCGCCAGGACAATGGCAATGCGAAAGCCATAGGCCCCAATCATCCCCCAGCGCAGGGCCCGCTGTTGCTGCTGTTCTGTGGGCAAATGCTTCACCAAAGCTGCCAACGCCACCGCATTGTCCGCCGACAGAGCCGCCTCCAAAACCACCAAAACCACCACCGTCACCAGATCCCCCCAATGGAGACCTGCAAGTATTCCTGGCATGCCCGCATCAGTCCCAACAAGACAAATCCATTGTAAGCCTGACCCTTAGGAAAAAGTTAACCGCAAACCCTTTCCCGGCCCCGCCCATGGCCATTATTCGTTAATCTAGAAAAGCAACAAACGCTACCAACCAGTCATGGCTGCCACCCCAATCACCATCTATGACACCACCCTGCGGGACGGATCCCAGCGGGAAGGGCTTTCCCTGTCCGTGGAAGACAAAATCACCATCGCTCGCCTGCTCGATAAATTGGGGATCCCGTTGATTGAGGGGGGCTGGCCGGGGGCCAATCCCAAGGATGTGCAGTTTTTTTGGCAGATCAAAGAGCATCCTTTGGAGCAGGCCCAGTTGGTGGCTTTCACCTCCACCCGTCGTCCCCACCGTTCCGCCGCCGAGGATCCCTTTATTCAGGCAATTTTGTCCGCCGGCACCCACTATGTCACCGTGTTTGGCAAATCTTGGGATCTGCATGTCACCGAGGGGCTAGGTACCACCCTGGCGGAAAACCTAGCCATGATCCAAGACACCATTACCTTTCTGACCGACCAAGGGCGGCGGGTGATCTACGATGCCGAGCATTGGTTTGATGCCTACCGGCGCCATCCTGACTACGCCCTGGAAACGTTACACACTGCCGTTGCCGCCGGCGCCGAATGGGTCGTCCTCTGTGATACCAACGGTGGTACCTTGCCCTGGGACATTGAAAAAATCACCGAAGCGGTGGTCAGGGAAGTGGGATCCCGGGTGCAGATCGGCATCCACACCCACAACGACTCAGAAACAGGGGTGGCTAACGCTTTGGCGGCGGTCAGGGCTGGGGCGCGCATGGTGCAGGGGACCATGAACGGCTATGGGGAGCGCTGTGGCAACGCCAACCTCTGTAGCGTCATTCCCAACCTAGAACTGAAGATGGGCTATAGCTGTTTGCCGGCGGGGCGGTTACAGCGGTTGACCCCCACTGCCCGGGCCATCAGTGAAGTGGTCAATCTTGCCCCCGACGACCATGCTCCTTTCGTGGGGCTGTCGGCCTTTGCCCACAAAGGCGGGATCCACGTCAGTGCCGTGCAAAAAAACCCCCTCACCTACGAACACATTGACCCAGAACAGGTAGGTAACCAGCGCCGCATCGTCGTCTCAGAGCAATCCGGCATCAGCAACATCCTCAGCAAAGTCCAGAGCTTTGGCATTGAGCTGAGCAAAGGGGATCCCGCCACCCGGCGGATTTTGGACACCCTCAAGGCTTTGGAACTGGAGGGGTATCAATTTGAAGCGGCGGAAGCCAGTTTTGAATTGTTGGTGCGGGAGTATTTGCATTTGCGCCCCCAGCCCTTCCAACTGGTGAGTTTCAACGTCACTGCCACCACCCCCAGCCATTGGGATCCCCAGAGTGCGGCCCTAGAGACCCAGGTGCAGTCGTTAGCGGCGGTCAAGGTTTTGGTGCAGGGGCAGACGCGGATTACGGCAGCGGAGGGGAATGGCCCGGTGGCAGCTTTGGATGGGGCCTTGCGCAAGGCTTTGGTGGAGTTTTATCCCGATCTGGCCGGGATTCAATTAACGGACTACAAAGTGCGGATCTTGGATGGGCGGTCGGGGACCTCAGCCAAGACCCGGGTTTTGATTGAATTTGCCGCCGAGCATCGCCGCTGGACCACCGTTGGGGTCTCCACCAACATCATTGAGGCTTCCTGCCGCGCCCTGACCGAGGGCTTGGAATACAGTTTGCTGCCGCCCTTGAGCCGTTCCTTAGCCACCAGCTAAACTAGGGGGGTAGGCGTGAGGAGTGCTCACCATGAATGAAAACCGCATTGAAGCCACGGTGCAGAATCTGGTTGGCAAAGTCCAGGAAGCCATTGGCGATCTGACCGGGGATCAGAAAACCAAAGCTGAAGGGCAACTGAAGCAAGCTCAGGCCGCCGCCGAACATGCCAAAGAAGACATTAAAGATGCCATCAAAGGTGCTGTAGACGAAATCCTCAGCTAAGCCACTTGTCACAGAGCCGACAAGCCCTGATTGCTACGCGCTAGACCGGTTCCAGTGCCTTGCTAAGGGGGGTACTAGCTTGTGCCCCCCGGATTAGTGCCAGGTTAACGGGTGCACCTCTGCACGGATGCCCTCCACCCTGACAGCAGGACATCATTGGCCTTTCAGCTTACCCTGCTACAGCCAGGAGGTGTCAGAATAACTACACCGGTATCAGGGTACAGACAACCATGGCCCGCTTTCTTTTTGTCTCAACTCCTGCGGCAGCCCTCGGCTCAGGGGCGGGGGGTGGCATTGAACTCAACGTGATCAATCTCTCCCGTCAGCTCCAGTCCCAGGGACACACGGTTCATGTGCTGGCCCCGGCCGGATCCCGACTCCCCGGGATCCCTTTGACCACGGCCACTGGCCTGCCGGGATCCCTAGCGCCGATTCAGCCCCGGGATTTACCGATCCAGGTGCTTGTTCCCTCAGTGTTGTGTCATCTTTGGGAGTTGGCATTCCAGATGCAGCGGGACTTTGACGTGGTGGTGAACTGGAGTTACGACTGGTTGCCCCTTTATTTGACCTCCTTTTTTCAGGTCCCCGTAGCCCACGTCATCAGCCAGGGATCGCTGACTAACGCCTTGGATACGGCCTTACAGCAGGTGGTGGAGCGTTTTCCCGGCACCGTTGCCGTGCATTCCCACGCCCAGTCGGGGACCTTTCGTTTTGCCCAGGCTTCCCTGCAGGCGGGTCGGGATCCCTTTGTGGTGCTGCCTTGTGGCATTGATTTATCTCAATATATTTTTGTGGCCCAGCCCCAAGATGAGAGCGTGTGTTGGGTGGGTCGGATTTCCCCCGAAAAAGGCTTAGAGGATTGTGCCGCCTTAGCTCAGTCCCTAGGTCAGCCGGTGCAGATTTTAGGGCGGATGCAGGATGTGGACTACTGGTATCGGGTGCGGCGGGCTTTTCCCCAGGCTCCCCTCAAGTATCGAGGATTTTTCCCTACCCAAGACATGCAGGCCATTTTAGGGCAATGTCGGGCGCTGCTGATGACCCCCAAATGGGTTGAGTCTTTTGGCATTGTTGTGGTTGAGGCTTTGGCCTGTGGCGTGCCTGTAATTACCTATCGTCGTGGTGGTCCAGCAGAGATCATTGAAGACGGCAAAACGGGCTTCGTAGTGGATCCCGACAACATCGAACATCTCCAGATTGCCCTGGGCCAAATTGGGGAAATTGATCGCCATCATTGTCGCCGGGTTGCCGAAGAAAAATACTCCCTCACGGCCATGACCGAGAGTTTTCTACGTTGGATGGGCAACATTATTCCCTAGTTCATCGACAGCAAATTCGCCTGTTCCAGAGCAGCAATGGTGGCCGGATTATACAAGCGCGAGTAGTTCCAAAAATTGCCGAACACCGCCTTCACATAATGGCGCGTCTCCCCAAAAGGAATCTGCTCAATAAACACATCCGGATCCCCAAAGCCAAAGCGTTTCAACCAATTGCTGACATTGCCGGGGCCGGCGTTGTAGCTGGCGATAGCCAAAATAGAATTATTGTTATAGGTGCGATGGGTGTAATCCAAGTACCAGATACCGAAGCGGAGGTTATCCCGAGGGTTGGTCAGTTGAAAATCTCGCACCCCCATTTTGCCGGCAATCCAGGCCCCCGTTGCGGGCATCACCTGCATTAGCCCCGTAGCTCCCGCAGAAGAGCGAATCTCCGGCTCAAACCGAGATTCCTGGCGGATTAGAGCCGTCACCAGCAATGGGTTAAGGTTGAACTCCTCCGCATAGGTCGCCAAGCCCGCATGGTAGTAATGCAGGGGATAGATGGCTTGCCAAAAATCTGGTCGTAGCCGCAACTGTTGCACCTCCGGATTATCGTGGTCAACCCAGCGCAATTCCCCCACCTGGTTAATCCCCCTGAGGTGATCCCCCGCCGCATTGCGCAGCAGCCCCGTCACAAACTGCTGACTCGGCGTTAGCTTACCGTGGATATTCACCTCCCACTGCCAGCGCTCCCAAGCCGCCTTCGGGATCCCGCTTTCATAGAGGGCTTGCACTTGCGGCGACACCCCTGGTAGGGGCAGAATGGCGGGGGTTGTATTGACAGTAACTGGCGTACGGCTAGCGCGGAAATCCCCCACCGCCAGTCCCAGCTTATGGGCTGAGCGCCAGGCATGGTAAGTGCGGGGGGCATTGAGCAGAACCCGTCGGTATTCCTGCAGAGCCGCTTCCCGATTGCCCTGTTGGGCCAGCCATTTTCCCGCCCAGAACCCCAACTGAGCACCTTCCTCATTATTGGTTTGGGCATGGGCAATCCGCCGGGCCAGAGCAATAGCCGTATTCAGATCCCCCCGTTGGGCCGCTTCCCAAACCACCGGCCAAGCCGTAATCGCTGCCGCCTCCGAACTCGGGAACGTCGTCCAGAGATAGTCCCGCCACTGCTGCGCCGCCACCGGACTATTGTTGCGGCTATAGAGATTGATCAGCAACTGGGTTGCCCTTGGTGCCCCCGGATGGTTCTGCCTGGCCAGTTCCTGCAACACAGCCGCCGCCTCCCCTACCGGCAGCGTTGCCGCCAATCGTTCCCGCGTCAGCGGCATCAACTCATCCCCAGGGAACTGCTGCAAAAACTGCCGGTACAGAGTCTGGGCCGTAGCGATTTCCCGGCTCAACTCATGGCTACGGGCCCGCCGGTACAGATTTCTTGGGGTCAGTTCCGCATTGGCAAACGCCCGCGCCGCCCGCCCGTAATCCCTCTGCTCCCAGTAAGCATCCCCCAAAATCCCCCAATCCTGCACCGTCAGGGATCCCGATGCATGCCAGCGTTGCAGGTGGGGGATGAGGTTTGGTGTTTGGGGGTGGTGGAGAGCGAGGGCGCGGATCGCTGACCAATTTTGGGGATTTTGCTGGAGGAGGGCCAGCAGTGCTGGGATCGCCTGGGGGTGATGGGGGTAGCGATCCAGAATCTCCTGATAGCGTTTCAGCCCCAGCAGCGCCCTGGCCACCAATGGGCTTTGGGGATAGCCACTGATGAGAGCCGCCCAGGTTTCCGCCGCCTTTGTCGCATTCAGCGTTTGTTCATAGGCTTGGGCTCGCATCATCACGA
>JAUQVP010000004.1:0-48655 GCA_039794745.1 Thermostichales cyanobacterium HHBFW_bins_127
GGAATATCGAAGCAGCTAGGAATGCGGCTCTTCGCCGTGACTGAGCAAGCGTCCCACAAAGGCTACTGAGCGATCCAGCACTAGACCCACAATGCCCACGTAAATGACGGCGATAATAATTTCACTGACGAGAGAGCTATTCCAAGCATCCCAGATGAAGAAGCCAATCCCCACACCACCAATCAGCATTTCTGCCGCCACAATGGCTAGCCAAGATAGACCAATACCAATCCGTAGCCCCGTAAAAACGTAGGGCACTGTTGCCGGCACTAGAATGTTTAGCAAATAATCTTTGCGTGAGAGCCGCAACACCCGTGCCACATTTTTGTAGTCCTTGGGAATCTGCTGTACACCTACAATTGTGTTAATGATAATTGGCCAAATAGCGGTAATGAAAATCACAAAAATAGCTGCTGGCTCATTATCTCGCAGGGCTGCAAGGGAAATAGGTAGCCAAGCAAGAGGTGGCACCGGTCGTAATACCTGCAAAATCGGATCCACCGCATCGTAGAGGGCTCGGCTGGAGCCAATCAGCATTCCCAGCCCCACGCCAGCAATCCCTGCTAGGGAAAACCCCAGAGCTACCCGCCTCAAGCTCGAGAGGATTTGCCACCCTAATCCTACATCCGTTCCACTCCCCAGGTAAAAGGGGTGAATAATCAAATCTGAGGTTTCTACAATAACTGTAAGGGGGCTAGGTAACCGTAGTAGACCAGCCATAGAGATAAGTTGCCAAACTACTAAGAAGCAAAATATCCCTAGACTGCCCAGCATTATTTTACGGAGAATTATCAAGTTTCTAAGTTTTTTCAACCGTTGCTGGAACGGTGACTGATGCAACTCCATAGGACGATTGACCATGATACTCCTACCTTTGTGCGTTTAGGCTTGTTTGAGATTTTTTAGATCCAAACGACTCAAATAGCCCTGAGGATTTTGTGGGTCAAAGGCTACGCCATCAAAAAAGGTTTCTACACCTCTAGATGTGGTTGTGGGGATTTCTGTTGCGGGTACGCCGATTGCTTTAGCTGCCTCACGCCATAGATCTTCACGGTTTACTTTCTGAATGAGTGCCTTGGTATCTGTATTGGCGGGCAAGTACCCCCAGCGAATGTCCTCCGTCAGGAACCACAGATCATGGCTTTGGTAGGGGTAAGACGCACTGTCTCGCCAAAACTTCATCGCAAGATTGTCGTTTTCCAGCGTGCGCGTACCAAAATTAAACTTGCCAAGGGAGCGATCCAAAATATCTTCGACCGGCACTTTCAGCCATTGCCGCTGGGCAATAATTTGTGCCATTTCCGGTTTATTTTCGGGGCGATCGCACCATTGCTGGGCTTCCATTACTGCCATCAGCAGCGCCTTAGCCGCCTTCGGATGCTGATCGACCCAGTCAGCACGCAAAGCAAAGGACTTTTCGGGATGATCTTGCCAAAGCTCACCAGTCGTGATTGCCCCATACCCTAGTTGTTGATTTACAGCTTGTTCCGGCCAAGGTTCACCCACACAAAACGCTTCCATTGTGCCAGTTTTCACGTTTGCTACCATCTGGGGCGGGGGCACGACAATCACAGAAACATCCTTTTCAGGATCAATGCCACCAGCCGCCAACCAGTAGCGTATCCATAGGTCATGGGTACCCCCCGGGAACGTTGCCGCAACTTTGATATCCTCCTCTTGATTGCGGGCACGCCGTTCAGCACGGGTTTTCGCAAAGGCCTCCTTCAGGGGACGACTGTCAGTGGTGATATTCAGGTCTTTATAGGCATTCGCCAAGACAATCCCCTGACCGTTTGTATTCAACCGCGCCAAGATATACATGGGAACTGGTTTGCCACCTGTAATGCTGCCCACGGTCATCAAGTAGGGCATTGGCGTGAGAATGTGGGCACCATCAATCCCGCCGCCTGCGGAACCTAGTACCAAGTTGTCTCGGGTGACGCCCCATGAGGCTTGCTTCACCACTTCCACATCAGGCATCCCATGCTTGGCAAATAAGCCTTTTTCTTTGGCAATAATCAGAGGGGCTGCATCTGTCAGGGCAATAAAACCTAGTTTGGCGCCGGTGACTTCAGGAGCTTCAACCATGGTGGTTGGCTGTTTTACCTGGGCTGTCAACTGGTTACTGCTGCTTTGGGAGATCAGTGTTGCTGCTGTTGTGGCTGCAGCAGTCATGAGGAAACGACGACGAGAAACGTTATTCATAGTTCACAGTCCTTGTCAAGGGTTGATTGATGATAGGGTGGGAAGGCCTAGGATACGACCACGGATGCAGTGGGGCTTGGCATCGCTGATGCTTGAGGATCAATCGGCTGTGCCCCAAAGTGTTCAATCAGTAACTGCCGCAGGACTTGGGGCAGTTCATCGCAGGGGATGGCTTTTTGCACACAGGTACCCAGTTTGGCTTCTTTGCCCACTTTGCCGCCCATGTACAAGTCCACCGCATCCACGGTTTCGCCGTTGCGGCGAGCCTTGGTGCCCATTAAACCAATGTCGGCGACTTGAGGCTGACCACAGGAGTTGGGGCAGCCCGTCCAATGAATCCGCACGGGTCGAGGCAGTATTAATTGTTGATCCAGCCAGCGGGCAAGGGCAAGGGCACGATTTTTGGTTTCAATGAGGGCAAAGTTGCAGAATTGAGCACCTGTGCAGGAAACGAGGGCGCGCTCTAGGGGCGGGGGTTCCGGTCGGAACTTGCTGAGGAGGGGCTCGCGCAGTAAGCTCGGTAAAACGGCATCGGCTACATGGGGGATGATGACGTTTTGTTCTACCGTTAACCGCACTTCTGATTGTCCATAGGTTTGGGCAAGGCGCGCCAACTCGTATAAGTCGGGGGCATACAGTCTTCCTACGGGTACGTGTAGCCCTACATAGCTGAAGCCCTGTTGTTTTTGGCGGTGTACTCCTATGTGATCTCGCTTGTCCCAGTCAATCTCATCTTTGGGAGCAGCATTGAGGAGCTCAAAGGGGAGTTTGGCAGCGACAGCAGCACGGAACTTGTCAATACCCCACTCATCGATGAGCCACATGAGACGGGCTTTTTGGCGATTGCCCCGCAGCCCATGGTCGCGGAATATTTCTAGGATGGCTCGTGAAAGCTGAACCACGGCTTCATCGGGTGGTACCCACGCATCAAGGGGAATGGCGGCAGCACAACGACGGGCAGAAAAGAACCCCCCGACTAAGACATTGAAGCCCAAACGTCCTTGCCGATAGGCAGGCACGAAGGCAACATCGTTGATTTCAGCGTGGACGGAGTTATCCCGCCCGCCTTCGATGGCAATGTTGAATTTGCGAGGTAGATTGCTAAATTCGGGGTTTCCCTGACCGTTGTTGGTGATCATCCTCTGCAATTGCAGAATCAGCGGGCGAGTATCAATCAGTTCAGTAGCATCAATGCCGGCTACGGGGGATCCGGTCAGGTTGCGTACGTTATCCATGCCTGACTGGACTGAGGTGAGGCCACAAGCTTGAAGTTGCTTGATAATTTCGGGAATATCCCCAATAGGTATGCCACGAATCTGAATGTTTTGCCGGGTGGTGATGTCAGCACTGCCGTCCTGGCCGTAGCGATCTACGATCCCACCAAGGGTCCGTAGTTGGGCGCTGGTGAGGATGCCGTTGGGTACCCGCAGTCGCATCATAAATTTGCCGGGGGTAACGGGACGAAAGAAAATCCCTAGCCACTTGAGACGCACATCCCGATCCGCTTCAGGGATGTTTTCCCAACCAAGGGCAGCAAACTGCTCTAGGTCATCTCTGACGGCTAACCCATCTTTTTCCCTTTTGATGGCTTCAATTTTGTTGCTCATAGCTGTTGCTTGCTGGGTTGCTTAGTACCAAATCTAAAGATGGCAATCGTAAATACTTGTAAACGCCGCTACACTTTCTTTGCCAATATGCAATAAGCGTATTAAAGCTATGCATAAGTTGTATTGACCGGTGTAGCCGGGTAGGGGAAATTTGTGTGATTTGTGTTCAGGAGGGAAGCCGGAGAGAAAAATCAAGACCCATGGCTAAGGATAAGTTGGGCGGCCTGTTCACCGCTGCTGAGGGATCCCTGGATGCTGCTGTGGCGGGTGTATTCGCCGGCGAGGACCAGACGGGGGTAGGGTTGGATGTGGCGGACGAGTTGCTGTTGAATACCGACGGGCTGGGCGAATTGGGCAAAGGCAATCCGGTAACTCCTCAAAAAGGTCAGGGGCGGGGCTTTGGGGAACCACTGCTGGCGCAGTTCCTCTTGACAGACCTGGGCTAGTTTGGTGTCGGACAGAGGGGGATCCCCGATCACATTGACGGAGAGTAGATGGGATCTTGCTGGGGCTAGGGAGGGGCTGACTTGGGTGAGTTCCATGCAGTGGTTGATCAGGCCCTGGCCGCCGGCGTTGAGGTGCAGGTAGGGGCCTGAGGTGATGGGGGCGGGGGCGCTGAAGTAGAGGGTGGTGACGGAGCGGGGGGTGATGGGGGCTGCTAAGCCGAGGTGTTTGACGAGGCTGGGGGCATCGGTGGCCCAAACGACCCAATCGGCCCCTAGACGTTCGCCGTTGCTGAGCTCCACCCCCTGCACCTGCTGGCCAGTTTTCCAGAGTCCCTTGACGGGGGTGTTGAGCTGTAGGGAGTGGGGGGGTAAGCTGGCGGCTAGCTGCTGGGGTATCGCTCCCATCCCCAAGGCGGGGGTGATGATCGGGCCTTGGGCCAGCATTTGAAAATAGTACAAAAATAAATGACAGGTGGTGCTCAATTCCGGATCCAGTAGGATCCCGCGGTAAAACGGTCGGAAAAAATGCTCGATACTGCTTTGGGAAAAACCATACTCCCGTAGATAATCGGCGGTCGTTTGCTCCGGCAGGGCAAAGATGTCTTCCTCCTTAAGGGGCTCAAGCATCCGCCGCAGCCGCAACACCCGCAGCTTGTCCGCCCAAGGCACCAGGGGATTGAATAAGGAAGGCAACAGGGAACCCCAATCCCGCCAGGGATCCCCAAGCCCATAGGGGCGACCGTCTTTGACCAAAATGGCACCGGGACGGTAGGGACAAGGTTGTAGTTGGGGCAGATTCACAAGCCGTCGCACCGCCGGATAAGCGGTAAATAACACCTGAAACCCCCGATCCAGCCGAAACCCCTGCCACAAATCCGTCTGCACCCGCCCACCCACAGACCCCTGCTGCTCCAGGACCTGAATCTCCCATCCCTGCTCCTGCAGCACTTTGGCACAGGCTAGCCCGGCCAAACCTGCTCCCACAATAATCACCTTCATCTAGCAGCCCTCCATCCCCATAGCCTACTGTTATAGAACAGTTGGCATCGGGATCCCTATGCAGCGGGCCTATTTCTACGTTGGGTTGGCAATTGTAGGCTGGTCAACTGTGGCCACTGCCTTCAAGATGGCTTTGCGGACCTTAGATTCCTGGCAATTGTTGGCGGGATCCAGTGTGGCTTCCAGTCTGGTGTTGTTGATGACTTTGGTTGGGCAAAGGAAACTGTCCTTATTTTTGGCCCAAACTCCGGCTCAGCTGCGGCTTTCGGCCCTGCAGGGGCTGTTGAATCCCTGTGGTTATTATGTGTTGTTATTTTTGGCCTATGCCCGTTTGCCTGCTCAGGCGGCTTTAGCCTTGAATTATGTTTGGCCCTTGGCTTTGGCGGTGCTGGCGGTGCCGGTGTTAGGGGAAAAATGGCGCTGGCGAACCCTGGTGGCCCTTGGCATCAGCTTGGTGGGTGTGTTGCTGATAGCTTCTGGGGGGCAGTGGCAGACCCTCCAGATTGAAGATCCCCTGGGGGTGGCCTTGGCTCTGAGCAGTGCTTTGGTGTGGGCTAGCTACTGGCTGACGAATGTCCGGGATCAACGGGACAGTGTGGTGAAATTAGCCACCGGTTTTCTGTTTGGCAGCAGCTATGCCCTGCTGTTGGTGCCGCTTTTTTCCCAGGTACGGATGCCGACTTGGGCAGAAGTGGGGTGGCTGAGCTATGTGGGTACCATGGAGATGGGTTTGACGTTTGTTTGGTGGCTACGGGGGCTGGAACTGGCTCCCAACCGGGGAGCTATTGCCAACTGGGTCTATGTGGCTCCTTTTCTGTCCTTGGCGTTGATTGCCGGGGTGCTGGGGGAGAGGATTCATCTCAGTTCCCTTCTGGGGCTTGGCTTGATTATCGGCAGCATTCTCTGGCAAGCCCAACAAAAATCTGCAAATAGTAGGGCGAGTAACAACTTGAGCTAGACATTTTTGAGGACATTACCTCACCTTTTCCTCTAGGGAGCTTTGCCCTCTTCCCTAAACTCTTTAACTGCCTTTGAAAAGGTTTTGAAAGTTGAGGAGTGTTCTATGCGTCTGCTACCTGTTGTGCTCTCTGCCTTGGCTGTTGCCGCTTGGGGATCTTTGATTTTACCTGGAGTTGGTGCGCCGCTGCTGATGGCTCAGTCTGTACGGCCCGAAGCAGTCAAGCTGGCTGTTTTGACTTTGACTTCGGTACGATTAGCAATCCTAGTGTACTGGCGCTGGTGCCAAGGGCTTCCCGGGGTGTTTTCGACATGATGGTCAACCGCTTGGTGCAGGAAGGGAAGTTCAGCATTATTGAAGGGAGCAAGCTGGATGCGGTTCTGCGGGAACAAAATCTGGGGGCTTCCGACCGGGTGGACGCTTCTTCGGCAGTGGCGGTCGGGCGGATCCTGGGGGTTGACTTGGTCATGGTTGGGTCGGTGACTCACTTTGAGGTTCAAACTTGCACCTCCGCCGGGGTATTGCTGTGGGATCTCCAGTGTGCAGTTGAATGTCCGTTTGGTCGATACTTCTACTGGGGAAATTGTGGCTACGGCTGAAGGATCGGGCAAGAGTAGCCAGTCGGAAAGTGCCGTTGTCACCCGCTTTGGCGGCAGTGGCGCAACGACGGATGTGAGGGAGGAGCTGTTGGCCCAGGCTACTCAGGCTACTGCCCAGGCGATCGATGAAGTCCTCAGTCACATAAGCAGCAACCCCAAGCTACTGGCTGTCACACCCGCGGTTCCTAAGGAGACGGCTTTGGTGGCGGATCTGTCTTTGATGTCCATGGTGCTCAACCGGGGTTCGGAGGCAGGCTACCGGGTGGGCTTGAAACTTTCGATTGAGAAAATCATTCGTGAGGTCAAAGATCCGGCTACCGGTGAGGTTCTGCGTACCGTGACCGAGCCTGTGGGGAAAGTGCAGATCACGGAGGTTGATACCAAATCCAGCGTAGCCAAAATCCTCTCCGGCAGCCGTTTTGCCATCGGTGATCTGGCCCGACCCGTAGGCTACTAGGGCAAATCCAGGCTCGCTGGCTTATCCCTGGGGAGCAGCTAACCTAAGGATTTGAGCAGGGCAACGAGGCTGGATTTTTCCACGACGTAGACCTGGCCCACCGTCGGCGCGGGCAGAGAGACCTTGGCTTGGGAAAAGGCTAAGATTGGTGTCACGAGGTTCAAGTGCTTTTGTTTTTGTACGGCTGAGGCTTGTTGGAGCATTTTCTCCAGAAAGTCCTTTTCAAAGGGGAAGGTTTTGTCGCCCAGGCGGCGGTGGAGCCGTTTATGCTTCCTATCATCCTCCTTAGCAATGACCTCGCCCCGGTGGGACTTGACATCAATGACGTAGGCTTTGCCCCGGGGGGAAATGCAAATAATATCCGCATCCCCCAAGGGATAACCCAGGGACAGACCATATTCCAACTGCCATCCCTGCTCCTCTAGGGGCGCTAATTCCCTGGCCACCTCTTCTTCGCCCCTGGCGCCTTGGGCAGCATAACCGGCCCATTTCCAGTGATGGGCTGCCCGCCGGGTCAGCCACAGGGCAATCACCACCAGGACAATCCAGGAAATCAGGGGCAGGTTAGCGGAACTCGACAAAACCAGCGGCACACCCAGCACTAAGACCGCTCCCCCAAAAGCCGAAATCGCCTGCAATCGTCTTTTCAACTCAAGCTCGCGGATATTCTGACCCGCCCGCCGACCCGGTTTTGCCATAGCAGCCCAACCTCACTGCCCTCTACTCTAATCCCGATGGGGGTCTTGTCTGGTTAGGGATGGGGGAGTGGCTGCTGGGGCTATTGAGCTGAGCAACTGGATACAGGTTCGGTTCTGCTCCTTGCAACCTATTCATTGGATCTGAATCCTCCTCTCCCGCTTTGGCAGAGCGACACGCCCTTTCACTGACAATCTAACAGTCTACTGGATAATCTAGGGGGATAGTAAATGCTTCTCCACCTGCTAAGGCGAGGTGATTTATATCCTCACCGCGTTTGGGGAAATTTTTCCCAACAAAGTTGCTGATGGGGTTAGTTTGAAACTTGAGCCCGGATCCGACTCCCTTATGGATCGTCTGGCGGCAGTTGGATCACAGACTGATTGGCAACTTTGTTTCACGCCCCTCTGCCGAGAGGGGGATGGGGAGACTTTGTCCCATTAAGCATCCACGCCGCTAAGCTCTAGGACTTCAAAGCTGATGTGTTGATAGATCCTTAAAACCTCCACGAACGATTGCTGGGTTAAGCTGCAAAGAATGATGTCAACCAAGAGCTTCTGTACTACTGCTACCGCTGGCGGCAAAAGAATCCAAAGACTTCCTACCCCACTGATGCGTGGGGTATGGATAGATTTTCTGCCTCATCTGGGCAAGGGGGAGTTAGCGCAGTTGCAGGTTCTTGAGATGGCCGTCGCGCATGTGAATCGTATCCACAAACCGCACCGTCTTGGATTGGCTGGAGATCACCAAGGTTTCCGTGCGGGCCGCCCCACCCCCAAAGAAGCGTACCCCCCGCATCAGATCCCCATCGGTAATACCCGTGGCAGCAAAGAGCACTTCCTGACCACAGGCTAGTTCCTCGCACTCAAACACCTTGTCGGGATCCTCAATGCCCCGCTCTTTCAGTTGCCGCCGGGTTTCTTCCACCGGCGGGAGGTAGGTGCCCGCCTGAACCACTTCCGGATCGTAGATCAAACGCCCTTGGAAATGGGCCCCTAAACAGCGCAAGGCCGCCGCCGAGATCACCCCCTCGGGAGCGGCCCCAATCCCCATCAGGGCATGAACCCCGGTACCGCTAAATCCCGCCGACAAGGCCGCGGAAATATCTCCATCGGAAATCAACTTCACCCGCGCCCCTGCCTCTCGGATCTCTTTAATTAAGTTGGCGTGGCGCTTGCGATCCATGACGATCACCACTAGCTCCTCGACGGCGCGGTCTAGGCACTCAGCAATGATCTGCAGGTTTTTCGCCGGGGGATAGTCCAGATGCACTTTGCCCTTGGCTTCCGGGGGAGCGGCCAGTTTTTGCATGTAAATATCCGGGGCGCCCAAAAGCCCACCCTTCTCGGAAATGGCCAAAACTGCCATGGAACCGTTCTTGCCCCCAGCCACCAAATTGGTGCCCTCACAGGGATCCACAGCGATGTCAATTTCGACTAGCTCTTCCAGCCGACAAAACTCAGCGGCGTTGGGATGGGTACAAATCCCCACTTCCTCCCCAATGTAGAGCATGGGGGCTTCGTCCCGCGTCCCTTCCCCAATCACGATCCGCCCACGCATGTTGATTTTGTTCATGCGCTCCCGCATCGCTTCCACGGCCACTTGGTCGGCGGTGTGGTTGTCTCCCTTGCCCATCCAGCGGGCCGCAGCAATGGCCGCCTGCTCCACGACCTCAATAATCTCTAGTCCCAGCGTGTTATCCATGACCCTGACCCAATTCTCCTCTTGAGTGTACCGCGGCGGGGATCCTACTCATCTAATCCCCGTCCTTTGGTTTGGGCCAGTTCCTCGGGGGCAGCCACTTTCCCTTGGGTGTAGTAGCCAGCGGCCTTTTTGGCTTCAATTTCTACATAGGCATCCGCCGGGATCAACTCCGGGGGAATTTCCACCCGCTCGACGACGGTAATACCGGAGTTGACAATGGCTTGGTATTTCATGTTGCTCATGGAGACCAAACGGTCAATGCGGGTGATCCCCAGCCAGTGCAAAACATCGGGCATCAGTTCCTGGAAACGCATGTCCTGAACCCCGGCTACACATTCGGTGCGGGTAAAGTAGGCGTCAGCCCGATCCCCACCCTCTTGGCGTTTGCGGGCGTTGTAGACCAAAAACTTGGTGACTTCCCCCAAGGCCCGCCCTTCCTTGCGCAAATACACCACAATCCCCACCCCCCCTTGCTGGGCGGTTTCGATGGCCACCATCAGACCGTGCACCAAGTAGGGGCGACAGGTACAAATGTCGGAGCCAAATACGTCGGAGCCGTTGCATTCATCGTGCACCCGCACCGTCACCAGCCGCTGGGGATCGGTGATGGCAGCCACGTCACCGATGATATAGACGGTTTGACCACCAATGGGTGGCAGAAAAACTTTCAGGTCAGAGCGGGTAACCAGTTCCGGGAACATGCCGCCGGTTTGCTCAAACAGGGTGCGGCGCAGTTCGCTTTCGCTGACCTTCAGGCGTTTGGCTATCCCAGGCAAGTACCACACCGGTTCGATGGCGGCTTTGGTCACCACCAGGTTGCCGCCGGGCTTGAGGATGGTGCCGTCTTCCCGCAAACGACCCGCGGCAATGGCAGCAGTAATCTCAGGCATGTTGATGTGGGCACGGGTGATGGCAATGGTAGGACGAATGTCATACCCCTGTTGCCGCAAGGACTCAAAACTCTCAGCCACTAGGGCCCCAAAGGGATCCAAAGACACTATCAGGTCGGGATCCCACCAACTGGGGTGGGGGCCAATGGCAACGGGTGGGGCAGTGTTGGTCAGATCAGCCCGGTGATCCGGTTGCAAAACCCCTTTGGCCACGGCTAAGGCCCGATAAACCGCATAGGAACCAGAATGGGTGCCGATGACGTTGCGATGGCGAGGATTGGTCAGGGTGGCAATGATCGGCCCCCGCTGCTGGGGATCCCGGGCGCCCCAGTGGATGGGGATGGGGGGGGAGCTGTGGTGGTAGGGGTGGGTGGCAAGAACGATGTGACGGTTGGTTTTCCCTTCTGGCATAGTGGTGTGGGCAAAGGTGGGAAAATACTTATTTTAGGAGGTGGCTAGGGGTTTTGGATCAGGCGCCGGATGGTTTCGATCAGTTTTTGGTTGGAGGTTTGGGATTTGATCAGGGCGGCGGCCACGTTTTCCCCCACCTCCTGGGCAACGTCGCTGGCGGAAAATACCACCACCGGGACTGCCTGCTGCAGGTGGGTGAGCAGATCCAGGCCAGAGCCATCCGGCAGGCTCCAGTCCAACAAAATCAAATCAAAGCTCTGCTCCTGCAGGGCTTGCAGGGCAGCTTGCATGCTAGGGGCAGGGATCACTTCCGCTAGATCCTGAACAATCAACCCCACGACTTTGACAATATCCGGGTCGTCTTCAATGTGCAGGATGCGGGGGCGGGCAGGAGAACGGGTGGCTTGGCGAATCGCTTGCAGCAGCCGCTCCTGATCAATGGGCTTGGTCAGCCAGTCGATCAAGGGAATGCTACCCCCCTGCAAAGAAAGGGGATCCCGACCGCTGGCGGAGACAACGACAATGGGCAGGTGGGTGGTTTTGGGGTGGTGGTGCAATTCATGCAGCAGATCCAGGCCATTTTGGTCGGGCAGGCTCAAATCTAGGGTCATGGCCACATAGGGGCAGGGGGTCCGGGGGGAGTCTAGTTCGAGCTTGGCTTTCGCCTCGGCAGCACTCCTGGCCACATCCACCTGGAAGTGCCCTTCCCGTAGCAATAGCTGCAATAAATGGGCAATATCCGCATCGTCCTCACAGACTAAAACCCGCGGCAGCCCCACTGGGGCAGCTACCGTCAAGGCCGACACCACCGGCAGATGCACATAAAACGTCGTCCCCTGCCCCGGCCGCGACTCAAAGCCAATCTCTCCCTGCAAACGCTCCATAATCGCTTTGCAAATGCTCAACCCCAATCCCGTACCCCCCTTTTTGCGGGTACTGGAGGAATCAGCCTGGGCAAACCGCTGAAAAATCCGCCCCTGAAACTCCACCGGGATCCCAGGGCCACGGTCAATCACCTCCAGCCGCACATAGGGATCCCGGTAGGTGAGGTGGAGGGTGACGGTTTCCCCGGGGGGTGAGAACTTAGCGGCATTGGAGAGCAGGTTAGTGATGACTTGGGTGAGCCGCTGGGGGTCGGCCCGCACCAAGGGTGGGGGACTGGGGAGGGCAGAAGTGAGGCGCAACTGCACTGCAAATTGGCTGGCATAGGCTTGGTTGGCGGCTAGGGCTTGTTCCGCCAGCGGCAGGATATCGAGGCGTTGCATATCGAAGCTCATTTGCCCCGATTCAATTTTGTCAATATCGAGGATGTCGTTGATCAGAAACACGAGGCGTTCGCTGTTTTTGTCGGCAATATCAAGAAGGGATTGAACCTGTTCCGGCAGCGCCCCACCCACCCCCCCGCGAATCAAGCCCAAGGCTCCCCGAATGGAGGTCAAGGGGGTGCGCAGTTCATGGCTGACCATGGAGACGAATTCATTTTTGAGCCGCTCAATTTTTTTCGCTTCCGTGACATCCCGGTAGCTCCACACCCGCCCAAGGATTTCCCCCCGCAGATATTGGGGACAGGAATAACGCTCAAAAATCCGCCCATCCTCAAGCTCAATCACATCATAGGCCTCCTGATCGGTTTGATAGAGTTCGTGGATGCGCCGCAAAAAACCCTGGGGATCGCGGGTGAGGTTAGCTAGGTAGTGGAGGCGGGCTTGGTTGGCTTCTGGCTTGAGGAGGTGGTCAGGGAGTTGCCAGAGTTCCAGGAAGCGGCGGTTGTAGGCCAGCAACCGTCCCTGGTGGGTGACGGAGATAATGCCATCGGCAGTGGCATCGAGGGTGGTTTGCAGCAAGGACAGGGAGTGTTCTAGTTCCCGTTGGGCTTGGCGTTGGGCGGTAATATCTTGCACTAACCCCTCGTAATAGAGAATCTTGCCGCTGCTATCCCGCACCGCCCGGGCATCTTCAGAAATCCAAATCACCTGCCCATCCCGGCGATAAACCTGGGACTCAAAACGGCTGACGGCCCCCTGGGTTTCCATCAATTCCCGGAAGACCTGCCGCCGCTGGGGATCCACATACAACTGCTGGGAAATATCCTGGATTGAGGCCATCAATTCCTGGGGAGAATCATAGCCATAGATGCGGGCTAAAGAGGGATTGACCGTTAGATATTTGCCCTCCGGTGTGGTCTGAAAAATCCCTTCAATGGCATGTTCAAATAAACTCTGGTAGCGGGATTCGAGCTGCCGCTGCTGCCAAACCGCCCCCACCTGCCGCAGCACCCCCAGCAACAGACTGACCAAATGGGCATCATAGTCCTCCACCCAGGGGGAAAAGAAGACCACAATCGCCAGCACCCGCCGCTCCCGATCCAGCAGCGGCACCCCAAAACAGGAACGCAAGGCCCCCTGGCAGTGCCCCCCACCCCCCACCCCCCGCAAATCCGGGATCCACTGGGGCTGCCCCGTCTGCCAAATCAACCCCGGCAACTCCTCCCCCCGCCGCAACCGCCGGGAACAGTCCCCCCCCCCTACCACACAGAACAGTTCCTCCCCTTGGGGCAGCCAGGCTTCCCCAACCTGCCACTGGCTAAGCTGGCAAAAACGCTCCACCACCAGCCGCAAAATCTCCGGTAAGTCCTGGCAGTGGTCAATGGTTTCGATGATGGTTGCCAGCAATTCCAGGCTCTGCCCCTGGCGCACCGACTCGGTGATGTCGGTCAAGATCCCCATCGTCCCCAGGAACTGCCCCCTGTCATCCCAAAGGGGGGTGCCGCTGACCAAAGCCGTGCGCACTTTGCCCGTGCCGGTGCGGATTACCAAGCGGTACTGATTGGCAATCCCGTCCCTACGACTAGCACTCATGGCTTGCAGTCGTTCCCGCTCCACAGCCGTTGCCGCTAGCTCCAACTCCGAACGCCCTAACAACGCCGAGCGCTCATAGCTAAATACCTGGCAAAAACAGTCATTGACAAACTGGATCCTCCCCTGGGGATCGACAATCAACACCCCCTCGTTCATCCGCTCCAGTAAAGTAGTGTAGGGCTGATGACTCGCCGCCGGGGTCATCACCCCAACCCATAGCCGCTCCCCACCCAACAGCACACCCTGACCCCAATCCTGCACCCACTGCCGGGATCCCCCAGGGGTCATAATCGCGTAGGTCAGGTGATAGACTTCCTGGTCAGGAAGAGTTATGGCCGTTTCCGGTGCCAGCCAACTTTGCAACGTCCTGTCCGGGAGCCACCCCGCCCACCTGCCCACCGCCGTCAGCAGCGTCCGCTGGGGATCCCGGCGGCAGCAGTACACCAGCCCCGGCACCTCCTGCATCCAGGGGGGCAGCGGACTGGGGGAAGGTTGATCCGGCGGCATGGATGAGCACCTGTCTAGAGGATGATCCTAGCCTAGAAGTCTTCGATCCAGGGATTGCCTGCGCTGAGGATCAGGGATGGAGGATTTTCTCCCCAATGCCGGTGGGGGTATGCTAGAGGGCAAGAGCTGGGGGCAAAGTGCTAATGCCGGTAACACTGGAGGGAAAACTTGTGGTGGCCATTTCCTCCCGGGCATTATTTGATTTGAGTGCCAGCCATGCCATTTTTGAGCGCTCCGGCTTGGAAGCCTACCGCCACTACCAAATTGACCACGAAAATGAACCCCTCGAGCCCGGTACAGCCTTCCCTCTAATCCGGCGGCTCTTGGAACTACGCTATCCCGACTCTGGGGATCCCGTTGCGGAGGTGATTTTATTTTCCAAAAATGATGTGGATACGGGGTTACGGGTATTGAATTCCATTGAGCATTATCAGCTGCCGATTACCCGGGCAGTGTTTACCCAAGGGGCGAGTCCTTTTCCCTATTTAGAGCCCTTTGGGGTGGATTTATTTTTATCGGCGGATGGGCAGGATGTGCGGGCAGCCTTGAATCGGGGGCGAGCCAGTGCCATGATCTACACGGGTTGGTCGGCACCGCCTTTTTCCACCCTAGAGGAGATTCGCATTGCCTTTGATGGGGATGCGGTGTTGTTTTCCGATGAGGCAGAGCAGGTGTATCAAACGGGGGGCTTGCAGGCTTTTCAGGATCACGAACGGGATAAGGCCCATTTGCCCCTGCAACCGGGACCCTTCCAGCCTTTTTTGTCGGTGCTGCATCGGATTCAACGGCTCTATGCCGAGCGGCAGCAAAAGCCTCCGATTCGCACCGCTTTGGTGACCGCTCGCAGTGCCCCGGCCCACAAACGGGTGATCCATACCCTGCGCCATTGGGGGATTACCGTGGATGAAGCCTTCTTTTTGGGGGGGTTGCCGAAGGCGCCGGTGCTGGCCCGGTGGCAGCCCCACATTTTCTTCGATGACCAGCAAAGCCACTGTGAACCCGCAGCCCAGGTGGTACCGACGGCCCAAGTTCTCTCTGGGGTCACCAACCAACTCTAGGGCCTGCCCTGGTTTTTGCTGTCGAAGGTATCCACCACGTCCCAGGAACGCTCGTAGCGACCATCCTCCGGCCCTTCCCGAGGAATGGCCCGCACCAACAACTGGGTCACAGACTGCCGCACCTGGGTACTGACCTGCCGAGCTTGGGGTGGCAGTGCTGTCATCTTGTCGCCATAGCCAACAAACACCAACCCTCCTAAAAGCAGGATCGGCATCACCCCAGCCAAGGCCCCTTTTATGGCTTTCATGGTTGTTCCTCCAGCGAACAACACTAGCTTAATCCCCTGAGCTTGCCCAGACCAAAGGCAAAAATAACTCCCCCGGGAAATGGCGATAAGCGAGTCAAGCCCTTGGGGATGGACTGTGTATACCCAACTAAACTACTCCAAGGGAATCTGCCATCACCCCCTAAGAACGGATCAAAATCTTAAGCTGGATGACAGCCTACCCAGAAATCTGCATCTCCAGGGCCGCAAACAAAGGCTAGCTCGGATGTTTTCATCTCCACTGGAGAACTGAAGACATTTGATTTGATTGCCCCGACGACTATTGGGGACGGGCAAGCTCTTGGCAACGATCACAGGTGCCACAGGGAGGCTGAGCACCATAGCCAAAAGCCTCCAACAACACTTGCCACCGACACTGACGACCATAACTGAGCCGATGCATAACCGCCAAGGGATCCCGGAGTTGTGAGCGCAGAGCCGCCGGCAGGGGGGGATCCAGAGTTTTGGGACGGTGGCGAATCTGAAAGTGAAAGGGATCTTGCCAATGCAGGCAGCCGGCTTGGTGCAGCAGGGCCAGAGCCAGTTTGAAACCGAGGGGATCCCGGGCTTGGTGGAGGAGCTGGGTGTAGTTGCCGCTGGTGGGGAGGTGGGGCAGGAGGGCGAGGGCTTGTTTGTGGATAGCTTGGCGCTGGGCCAAGAAAAAGTCCTGTCGCTGCCGGTCACTGGGATCCAACCAACCCGTTGGTTCACACACCAACATCAGGGCTGTTGCCGGTTGCCCGTCCCGCCCTGCCCGCCCCACTTCCTGGATGTAATCCGTCGGACTCAGAGGGGGATGGTAATGCAAGACCCAGCGGCAATCGGGCTTGTTGATCCCCATGCCAAAAGCATTGGTACACACCAAAAAAGTCAGGGATCCCTGCAGCCAAGCTTGTTCCAGTTCTGTGCGGCGGCCAGGGCTGATGCCGGCGTGGTAGGCAGCGGTGGTATAGCCCTGCTGCTCGAGCCAAGCGGCCAGTTCTTCCCCATCATTGCGGGTGCGCACATAGATCAAGCCACTGGCAGGCAACTGCTGCCGCAAAAACCCCAGCAGCACCCCCTGGCGCTGGGCCTGGGACCAGACCGTTTGCACCTGTAGCCGGATCTGACGGCGCAAGGGATTGATCCGCACCACCTCCGGATCCCGCAGTTCCAGTACCTGCTCTAGCACCCACTGGGTATAGGGGTCAGCGGTAGCCGTGAAGGCAGCTACGGGAAATGCCTTGCCCAAACTGCGGCGAATACAGCCTAAGCGGCGATAATCCGGTCGGAAAGAATCCCCCCAATGCACCAAGGTATGGGCTTCATCCACAATCAAGCCCTGCAAACGGGTTTGGGGATCCCGAATCAACTCCCAGACCGATGGGCTCAACAGGGTTTCCGGGGAGAGATAGAGGAGACGGAGGCGATTTTCCCGGATGGCAGTGCGGATGCGCTGTTTGAGGGCTTTGTCGGTATGGCTGTGCCAGCAGGCGGCCGGCAGCCGTCGTTTCCAGAGATCCTGGACCTGATCCTGCATCAAAGCAATCAACGGTGAAACAATTAGGGTCAGCCCCTCGCCGATCACCGCCGGGATCTGGAAGCACACCGACTTGCCAAACCCCGTCGGCAAAACAATCACAGCATCCTGTTGGGCCAGCAGGGCCTTGACCACCGTATCCTGGGGCGGGCGAAAATCTCCGTAGCCCCAATAGGTTTGCAGCGCTTGCCGGGCCGATTGCCAGGGGTTTTGCACTAGCGACGCAATCCCACCATTAAACAAACCACTCCTACGATTAAACCTGTAATAGATGTCCCCAGAGCCACTTGGGCATCTTGCTGCTTTTTTTCCAGCAGTTCGTTGCCCGACTGCAGAGATACCAGCAGCCGCCCACCGGATGGGGGTTTGCGGAGCACCGGCTTTCCCCCCTCGAAAAGCACCTGTCCCGTAACAGAGACCACCGTATCCACGGGCAGGAGGGATTCTTTGTAGGTAAATCCCCTGGGCTTGCGGTACCCTTCTCCGCTGGAGCTGGCGTAATTGCTTAGGTTCAGACTGAAGTTGCCGTAGCTCACCGTTAACACATTGGCCGAGGGAGCCATTGTTTCCTCATTCACAGAGACAACCGCCTCCACCTCTCCCCCTGTCACATCCACCCGCACCTGCCCTGTTTCATCTTTCAGATAAAAGGGAGTGGAGCGAGTCATTTTATGGAGGGTTTCGCTACCGTCTTTTTTTTCTTCCACCACCCAATAAGTATAGCCCCCCTCAGTGTAGGTGTAGCCGGTGGTGGGAGAGTTCAGGGAAGAGTCAAACCGAGATTGCTTTTTCTCCACATTCACCCCCTCTTTTCTGGGCTGCCAACCCAAGCTACCCCCAAAACCATAGGAGTATTCCGTAGGTTGAGGACGATCCCGCAGATACTCCTCCCGGATCACATTGCCCTGGTCATCTAGGGTGCGGCGGCAATAGCGAGTTTCCTCATAGTCCCAAGCCACTTCAGTTTCGTAGTAGACACAGGGCTGTTGAGATAATTCCGCCAACAAAGGCTGCGGGCAGAGGATCTTGCCGGTCACCTGCACCCAAGGGGGAGACTTGCCCACAGCCAAAGCCTGCAGCTCACGGGCTTTGCAGACCTTAGTTCGCTGCAATTGACGAATCAGCTGCTGCAACTTCACATATTCCACAAAAGAAGCAACAGCTGCCCCAGCGGCCAACAGCCCAGCAATCACCCAGCCACTCATCAATCCCGCCCCCCAAGATCCTGCCCCCATGCTAATCAGAAACAATCTTGCCCAGGCTTTCCCCAGGTTAAGGGGACACTAAGGAAACCTTAAGAACGGGAATGGGCGGATTCGAACCGCCGACCTAGCGCTTAGGAGGCACTTGCTCTATCCATCTGAGCTACATCCCCAGCACCCTCATATTCTACGGGAGGGGTGGGCTACTGCATCAAGCGCTGAGCCAGCAGCTGTTCTTCCAGGGCGGCAATGCGATTGTAGGCGGCGGTCAGTTGCGCAGTCAACCGCTGAATCTGTCCTTCCAAAGGCAAGTCATAATGCAGTTGGGAAGCATGCTGCGACAAATCTTCATCCAACAAAAATCCTTGGTTCTCTGCCTGAAAGTGGCTGGTAGAAGGATAACGCACGGGATCCCCCTGCTGGGCCAGCATTGTCTCCCGAATCTGCGCCGGTAGGTTGCGAATCATTGTCTCCAAGAGTCCTACCTGCTCTCGGAGCAACATGATTTGCTCTTGGATCTCTTCCATAATTCGCTCACATAGAAGGTATCTATCTTCCTCTATCTAAGTTCAGGATTTTCCGGGATCCCGACAATCGCGTAATCATTTAACCTTTGCCGGGATCTTCTGCAGCAATCTTAAAGAATTCTATTGGCCCTTAGCTTGGCTGGGGGAGTGTGTTGGGCAATACCAGCATTGTGCCTGGGCAGTTGCTATAAGAAAGCTACGCCTGGATCCGGATCACTATGGATGCGCTCTATCTGCTTGGGCTAGGTTGGATTGCCGGTTTAATTTGCTTTGCTCTCCCCTATGGTTGGGGGATCCCCTTGTTGGTGGGGTTAGTGGGGGCAATCCTCAGCCGAGATAACCCACGGCTGATGCGCACTTGGTTTTGTATGGGGTTGGTGGGGGTGGCGGCTTGGTTTTATTTATTGCTGCGCACCCCGCGCCCGGCCCCTACGGATGTGAGTTTGCAGCCCCAGTTGGGACGGGGGGTTTTGGTGGGTAAGGTCACCTCTTCCCCCCGCACCACCCGCAGCCAACGCCAGCAAATCTGGCTAGAAGCCCAAACCTGGACCCCCCAAAAGGGGGAAGCCAATCCGGTCACAGGCAAGGTCTATGTCACCCTCAATACCCGCCCCACCCACCCCGATAATCCCGATGAAGAAGGGACAGAGGAAAACAGCACCTTCACCCTGCCGGATCTGCACCCCAGCCAAATCGTCGAACTGCAGGGATCCCTGTATGTGCCGCGCCCGGCCCAAAATCCGGGGGCTTTTGATTTTCAGCGGTTTTTGCGCCAGCAGGGAGCTTTTGCCGGCTTTAGCGCCACCCAGGTCAAGGTCCGGGATCCCGGTAGTCCTTATGGGGGTTGGGCGTTGCGGCGGCGGATTCGGCGGACGTTGGTGCAGGCGCTGGGCACAGAGCAGGGGGAATTGGTCAGTTCTTTAGTGATGGGGAGCCGGGCGGCGGATTTGCCGACGGAGGTGAATGATGCCTTTCGGGAGGTGGGGCTGGCCCATGTTTTGGCGGCATCGGGCTTTCACGTTTCTATTTTGATTGGGGTAGTGGCGGCGTTGGTGTCGCGGTTGCGGGCGCGGCAGCAGCAGATCATCATTTTTTCGGTGTTGGCCCTGTATGTGATTTTGACCGGGGGTAGTCCTTCGGTGCTGCGGGCCACCTTGATGGGGGGGGCCGCGGTGCTGGCGATCCGCGATGAGGGCAGCAAAGCTCAAAAGCTCAATCCTGTTGCTTTGCTCTTATTGGCGGCGGTGGTGCTGCTGATCTACGAACCCAATTGGATTTATGACGTGGGTTTTCAACTCAGTTTTATGGCCACCTTTGGTTTGGTGGTGGGAGTGGATCCGATTGTGCGCCGCTTGCCCTGGATACCCAAGGCTTTGGCTACGGCTTTGGCAGTGCCGTTGGCGGCTCAGTTTTGGGTATTTCCGATTTTGTTGGTGGTTTTCGGCAAGATCAATACTTATTTTTTGGTCTCCAATTTGCTCACCTTGCCGATTGTGACTCCCCTGATTATCGGTGGTTTTTTGGTCAGTGCTTTGGCCTTGGTGGCTCCCCCGGCAGCCCTGTTGGTGGCGCCGGTGTTGACGGTGCTGATCACGCCTTTGCTGAACATCGTCTTTTGGATTGCCTCCTGGCCCTTCACCTCGTTCTATACCGGCGGGGTTTCCTGGGTCCAGGCTTTTTGTCTCTACGGGGTGATGCTAGCTTTGGTGTTTTGGCCGGCTTGGCGAGCCACCGTGCGTTGGTATGGCACCTTTGCCATGATGGCTTTGTTTTTGGCTGCCCCGACTTTGCTGCCCCAACCCCCTGTGGCAGTGACGATTTTGGCCAGCGGGCAGGTGCCGGTGATGGTGGTACGCAGCCAAGGACAAACGATCCTGTTCAACAGTGGGGATCCCGGCGCGGTGAACAATACGGTGCTGCCCTTTTTGCGGCAACAGGGGATCCGGCAGATTGACGATGCCATTAGTTTCACCTTTCGCCCGGAGGACAATGCCGGTTGGGAGCCCTTACACAAGGCGATTCCCATTCGTCAGTTTTGGAGTACGGATAGCTTTCAGATTGCCAATGCTACGGGGATTGACTATCGGGTGCTGAAGGAAGTGGGGGAGAGTTTGGAAACGGCCCCCCTGGTGAAACTGAAGACCTTGGCAACCCGGCCTTTAGCGCTGCAGATGGAAGTGCCGGGGGCGGAGGGACAACCGGTGCGGTGGTTATTGGCGGGCAGTTTATCGGAGCGGCAGCAGGAGTTTTTGAGCCGGTCACGGGTGTTGCAGCCTCCCATTGATTGGTTGTGGTGGCCGGGGACGGCGGTGGATCCCAAGTTTTTGACCCAGTTGGAGCTGCGGGGGGGGATTGCCACGGGGCGGCGGATTGGGCAAGCGGTTACCCGTTGGTTTAGTGAGCAGCAAGCGGCCCTCTATCAGCCTAGCCAGGAAGGGAGTTTGCGCTGGACAGCCCAAGGGATGATCCACCTGCAGGGGGACAGTGCCTAGAGAGGGATCCCCAATTTTCTGGATCCCCCTCTTCTGGGAGAGGGGCTACTAGCGCCACGCGGCGCGAAGGGGTGCAGTCTCCATGGAAATAACCATGGTCTATAACTAGGCAAAAGCATGGCTATTCCGGCTCAAGATAAGTAAGACCATCTAGCCATTCCTTTCAAGATTATTTCTCATGTTTTGCAGCTACTTCAATTGACATACTCCCCTGCCTAAAGGCGGTGGATTCTGGTTACCGGTTCTGGGACTTTGCTTACAGCTTTGGGTTGCCCCCCCACCGCAGCGGCGAATGTCTCCCCGGTCGTTCGGGATTGCTCCCCGGTTCCCCAATGCCCTTGGGTACTGTTGTTCCACTCAATGCCCAGCATTTGCAAACCACGCTTCAGGATATTCATCCCGGCGGCCGTATCACGACAAGCCTCAAACCCACAACAAGGACAAAAATGCGTCCTTGTGCTTAACGTTTTCACGACTCGATACCCACATTTGGGACAATCTTGACTGGTATAAGTAGGGTTGACTGCTATCACCACCTTGTCCCAAACCTTGCCGTAGTAGTCCAGTCATTGAGTGAATTGATACCAACCTGCATCGGCAATGGATTGAGCTAGATGATGATTTCTCACCATGTTGGCGATCTGCAAGTTTTCATACACCACGATATCGTTAGATGCCACTACGCACCGAGCTTGCTTAATGGCCCAGTCTTGACGTTGGCGTTGGACTTTCAGATGTACTTTACCCAGCCGTTGCTTGTGGTAGTTTTTGGATTGGGGCTTTGTGCCCTTTAACCTCCTTTGTTGTTGTTTAAGTCTCTTTTCCGCCCTGTGCAGATACTGCGGGTACACGACAGCGTTATCGTTCTGGTCTTTGTAGAAATACTTTAAGCCAAGGTCTAGCCCAATAAGATTGCCCGTGTATTCCAGCTGTTCTTTGCGTTCAGCGTCAAAGACAAACTGAGCGTAGTAGCCATCAGCACGGCGAACCACTCGTACTTGATTGAGCTTTAATCGGTGCAAATCTTTTTGGGTTTCCCCGTTGCAGAAGATAGAAAATGTGCCTGCATTAAAGCCATCAGTGAAGGTGATTTGCCTGCAATCGCCAGACAATTTCCAACCTGATTGCTTGTACTCTACTGAGCGACCGTGTTTTTGGAACTTGGGGTATTGGTTCTGGCAACGCCGATAAAAGTTAGAGATGGCAGTCCATGCTCTCTCAGCACTTGCTTGCCGAGCAGATGAGTTTAACTTTTGGCAAACTCAAACTCCTTGGCAAGGTCGCTAGATGAGGTATAAAGAGCAGGTTTGCCAACGCCTTGATTGTCCATCTAGTATTACGGATGAAGTGTGCGGTGCGGATTGCTTCATCAAGGGCTTGGTATTGTTCTTTAGAGCCGTGTAGGAGCTTGGCTTTTCTAACTAACATATTTTTATCATGAAAAAGCATGGATAAAGCCGCCCTAAAGGGCGGGGCTTTAGACCCAGTTTTTTGGTCAAATTGATAGATATTCTTCCACTTTGGGAGAAAAGCCGCGGCTAATCTCAAATGGGTATAATTACTAGTTCCCTCGTCAATCATCAAGACCGCTGTGGCTCTTAAGACCCAAACTAGCTTATAGAACCTTAATCAATAGGGGATTATCAAGCCCTATTATTCCCACTCAATGGTGCCGGGAGGCTTGGAAGTGATGTCGTAAACGACCCGATTGACAGCCGGTACTTCATTGACAATGCGATTGGAGATCGTCGCCAAAAGCTCATAGGGAACCTTCGCCCAATCCGCTGTCATGCCATCTTCACTGGTCACCAAACGGATCACCACCGGATAGGCGTAGGTGCGCTTGTCCCCCATCACCCCGACGGAGCGCACTTCCGGAATCAACACCGCAAAAGCTTGCCAGAGTTGGTTATAGAGCCCGGAGCGATTAATTTCTTGGCGCACAATCATATCCGCTTCCCGTAAAATCGCCAGCCGCTCCGCCGTCACCTCCCCAATAATGCGAATCGCCAAACCCGGGCCGGGGAAAGGATGGCGATTGACAATCTCCTCCGGCAACCCCAACGACCGCCCCACCTGCCGCACTTCATCCTTGAACAGCTTGCGCAGGGGTTCGACAAGCTTAAAACGTAGGTTCTCCGGCAACCCACCCACGTTGTGATGGCTTTTGATCTTCACGGCAATGCGCTCCCCCGTTTGGGGGTCAATGTTGGTGTCCGCCGACTCAATCACATCCGGATACAAAGTCCCTTGGGCTAAATAATCAAAGGGCCCCAGCCGCTGGGATTCTTCCTCAAAAACCTTGATAAACTCATGCCCAATTCGCTTGCGCTTGGTCTCCGGATCCGTAACCCCGGCAATGGCTCGTAAAAACCGCTCGCTGGCATCCACATAGGCCACCGGAATGTGAAACTGATCCTGAAATAGCTTCAGCAAACGCTGGGGTTCATCCTTGCGCATAAACCCCTGGTCAATAAACATACAGGTCAGTTGATCCCCAATCGCCCGATGCAACAAAAAGGCCAAGGTAGAACTATCCACACCCCCCGATAAAGCCAACAAGACCTTGCAGGAACCCACCCGGGCACGAATCTCCCGAATACTCTCTTCCACAAAGGCCTGGGTCGTCCAGGTCGGCTCACACTGACAAATGTGATAGACAAAATTGCAAATCAAAGCCTGCCCCCCCTGGGAATGCTTGACCTCCGGGTGAAACTGCACCCCATACAAACGACGCTGGGGATCGGCAATGGCAGCAAAGGGAGTATTCTCCGTGGCCGCCAAAACCTCAAAGCCAGGAGGCAGTTGGGTGACGGAATCCCCATGGCTCATCCACATGATGCAACCCTCCGCCACATTGGTCAGCAAATCCGTGGGATCAACAATGTGCAAAGGAGCCCGCCCATATTCCCCCTTGCCCGCCGCCTCCACCTGCCCACCTAACTGCTGCACCATCAACTGCATCCCATAACACACCCCCAAAATCGGGATCCCGAGATTCCAGAGTTCTGGGTCGCAGTGGGGGGCGCCGGGTTCATAGACGGAATTGGGTCCGCCGGAGAGGATAATGCCACGGGGATTGAGGGCACGGATTTGCTCGGCAGAGGTGCGGTAGGACAAAACCTCAGAATAGACGTGGGTTTCGCGAATGCGCCGGGCAATCAATTCCGAATACTGGGAACCAAAATCGAGTATCACAATCATCTGCCGCTGCACCGACCCTAAATCCAAAGAGGGACGCTGAGCCTGAGCCGAGGTGGGAGTCATGGGGATCCCCAACAGTGGTTAAGTCTAATCTTAACAATGGGCGGTAGCCCACTGCTGGTGGGATCCCGAGAGGGATGTGACATGATAGGACAAACCCCCTTGATTGCATGGCCATGATTCCAGCGCCGCTGCCGGAGAATGAAAAAGAACGGTTGGAGGCTCTCTACCGCTATCAGATTTTGGATACTCCCCCTGAGGAGGTTTTTGATGGGATTACGGCGTTGGCAGCTCAGATCTGTGGTACGCCGATTGCGGTGATCACCTTGATCGATCATGCTCGCCAATGGTTCAAATCTAAAGTCGGGATTGACGCCGATGAAACCTCCCGGGAGCTGTCATTTTGTGCCCATGCGATTCTCACCCCTAATCAGGTGATGGAGGTGCCGGATAGCTGCCAGGATCCCCGTTTTGCCGACCATCCTTTTGTCGTTGGGGATCCCAAGATTCGGTTTTATGCGGGTGCTCCTTTGGTTACGCCTTCGGGGGCGGCTTTGGGGGCGTTGTGTGTGGTGGATCAAAAACCGCGAACCTTGACCCCGTTCCAGCGGCAGGCCCTGCAGATTCTCGGTCAACAGGTGATTACTCAACTGGAGCTGCGCTATCACCTGCGTCAGGCCACGGCTTTGGCCGAGCAAAAGCAACGCAGTGAGCAGCAGTTGCAGGATTTTTTGGATAATGCCAGCGAATTGATCCAGACCATTGCGGCGGACGGGCGAATTACCTATGTGAATCGGGCTTGGCGGCAAACCCTGGGGTATACAGCAGCGGAAGCCCAACGGCTGCGCATGGGGGATATTCTCCATCCCCGCAGTCGGCACGTGCTGGAGCAAGCCCTCAAGGGCCTGAAAGCGGGGGGATCTTTGGCGGAGCAGGAGTTGGTGATTTTGACCAAGGCTCGCCAGCCCCTGTGGTTGGTGGGGAGTTTGACGGCGATTGTGGACCGGGGCCGGTTTATGGGGTTGCGGGGGATTTTCCGCAATGTCACGGAGCACAAGCGGGCAGAAATTGCCCTGCGCAAAAGTCAAGCCCGGCTAGAGCAGGCGGAAGCCCTGACCCTGTTGATGACCACCTATATTCGTTTGGATGGGTCCTGGCTGAAGATCCCGCCGCCGTTGTGTGAATTGTTGGGCTACACGGAGGCAGAACTGCGGCAGCACACTTACCCTGGGGTTACCCATCCGGAGGATCGGGAGCGGGAATGGCAGGAGTTTCAGTCCCTACTGCGGGGGGAGAAGAACTCCTTTTCCTGTCAAAAACGTTTCCTGCATCAGTCAGGGCGGGTGATCTGGGTGGAACAAAATACTTCCTTGGTGCGGGAGGGCAATGGGGCACCGGGCTATTTCCTCACCTATATCCACGACATCACCGAGCATAAACAAAATGAACTGGCTCTGCGGCAACAAAATGCCTACCTGGGGGCCTTGCACGAAACCACCCTGGCTTTGCTCAATCGCCGCAACGTCGACGACCTGCTGCAAACCCTGGTCAACCGCGCCGCCCAAATTATCGGCACGGAACACGGCTGTCTATATGTGGTGCGCTCCGCCACTCCGGAAGTGCCGGCTGCTGAATTGATGGAAATGAAAGTGGCCACCGGGGTGTTCAGCGATAACCTCGGCTACCTGATCCGCCGCGGCCAAGGACTGACCGGTAAAGTCTGGCAACAGCAGGAAGCCCTGGTCATCAATGACTACGATGCCTGGCCAGAACGCCTCCCCAACTACCCCTTCGGCGTCATCCACGCCCTCGCCGGCATCCCCCTGAAATCGGGATCCCAGGTGGTGGGGGTATTGGTGATGGCCCATGTGAATCGGGAGCGCAGCTTTAGTGGGGAGGAATTGGAAGTTTTGAGCCGGTTTGCCCAGTTGGCGTCCTTGACCTTGGAAAATGCCCGCCTCTATGCGGAAGCCCAGAGGGAGTTGCAGGAACGACGGCGGCTATTGCAGGAATTGGGTAAAAGCGAGCAAAAATACCGCTCCGTGGTGGAGCAAGTGCGGGAAGTGATTTTCCAGACGGATATCACGGGGCGCTGGACTTTTTTGAACCGAGCCTGGACCGATATTACCGGCTATAGCATCAGTGAATCTTTAGGGGGGCATTTTTTGGCCCATTGTCACCCGGATGATCTGCGCCAGAACCTGGAGCTGTTTCGGCCCCTGTTGCAGCAGCAGGTGGACTCCTGTCGCCATGAGGTGCGCTATCTCACCCAGTCGGGGCAGATTCGTTGGCTTGAAATCGCCGCCCGCCTCACCCGCTCCCCAGACAACGATAAGGTGATTGGCATTTCCGGTACCATCAACGACATCACCGAGCGCCGACAGTCGGAAGAACACAACCGCGCCCTGATCAGTGCCATCCCTGATTTGATCTTTCGCGTCAACCGCCAGGGGGTCTTCCTAGACTACCGCATTCCCAGGGGCTACGCCGTCTATGGGGATCCCGACACTTTTATTGGGCGCAAGCAGGTGGATGTGTTGCCGGCGGCGATTGCCCAGCAGCGCATGCAGGCCATTGAAGCGGCTTTGCGCACAGGGGAGGTGCAGGTATGTGAATACACCTTGGAGATCAACGGCAGCCCCCGAGCGGAAGAATCCCGGATTGTGTCCTGTGGGCAGGATGAGGTGTTGATTATTGTGCGGGACATCACCGAGCGCAAAGCGGCAGAAATTGCCATGCAGCAGCGCAATCAGGCTCTAGAAGAGGCGCGGCAGCAGGCGGAAGCCGCTTCCCGCATGAAAAGTACTTTTTTGGCCACCATGAGCCATGAAATCCGTACCCCTATGAATGCGGTGTTGGGGATGACGGGGTTGCTGTTGGATACCCCCCTCAATCCGGAGCAGCGGGACTTTGTGGAGACGATTCGCCACAGTGGGGATGCCTTGCTGACGTTGATTAACGATATTTTGGATTTCTCCAAGTTGGAAGCTGGGGAAATGGAATTGGAGGAAATGGACTTTAGCCTCACCAACTGCCTGGAAGAAATTGCTGACCTGATGGCTCCGGTGGCCCAGCAGAAATCCTTAGAGCTGATTACGGAGTTGGATCCCCGGTTGCCGGCGCGGGTGCGGGGGGATGAAGGGCGCTTGCGGCAGGTGCTGACCAATTTGGTGGGCAATGCGGTCAAGTTCACCCCTAGTGGTGAGGTGGTGGTCTCGGCGATGCTGGTGCGAGAGGAAGCCCAGCAGGTGTGGGTGCGACTGAGTGTGCGGGACACGGGTATTGGCATCAGCCCGGAAGCCCAAAGCCGCCTGTTTCAGCCCTTCTCCCAGGTGGATGCCTCAACGACACGCAAATACGGCGGCACGGGCCTGGGTCTGGCCATCAGCCGCCAGTTGGTGGAACTGATGCACGGCTCCATCGGCGTCAAAAGCTCCCCCGGCCAAGGCAGCACCTTCTGGCTGGAAGTCCCCCTAGGGATTGCCGAAACTCCCCCCGCCTCTGTCCCTCTCAACGACTTGACCGGGATCCCGGTGCTGATTGTGGATGACAACCAGACCAATCGGCAGGTGTTGCGGCGGCAGTTGCAGAACTGGGGGATGAATGTGCAGGCGGCGGAGGATGCGGCCACGGCGTTGGGGTTGCTGCGGGAGCGGCAACGGCAAGGGATCCCGTTTCGGTTGGCGATTTTGGATATGCAGATGCCGGAGGTGGATGGGGAGATGTTGGGGCGGCAGATTAAGGCTGACCCCGACTTACGGCAGACGCAGTTGATTATGTTGACGTCCTTGAGTCAGCGGGAGGGGGCGAAGCGGATGCAGGAGGCCGGTTTTGCGGCCTATTTGACCAAGCCGGTGAAGCAGAGTCGGCTGCGGGAAACCATTGCGGCGGTTTTGGGGCTGGTGACGTTGTCGCCTCAAGAGGTGGCGCCGCCCACGGCAGCGCGGATTAGCAAACCGACGATCCAGCCCAAGTTGTTGCTGGCAGAGGACAATGCGGTCAATCAAAAAGTAGCCCTTAAACAACTGCAAAATCTTGGCTATGTGGCCGATTGTGTGGCCAATGGCCAGGAAGTTTTGGATGCTTTGGATCGGATTGCCTACGACATTATTTTGATGGACTGTCAGATGCCGATTTTGGATGGCTACGAGGCAACCCGGATTTTGCGGCAGCGCTATCAACCTGGGCCGGTGGTGATTGCCATGACCGCCAATGCCTTTAATGAAGACCGGGAACATGCCCTGGCGGTGGGTATGGATGACTTTTTGAGCAAGCCGGTGCGCCTGCAGGATCTCTCCCAGATGATCCAACGCTGGCTGCCAGAAGTGGAACGCCGGCAACGCCAACGCCCCAGTAGCGCCACCGGCGCCATGCGCATCCCCATCGAACGCCTCCCCGACCCGCCCGCAACAGACGGCATCCCCCTCAATTTGGATTACCTGCATGAGGTATCTGGGAATGACCGGGAGTTTGAGCAGGAATTGCTGGGGGTCTTTTTGAGGGATTTGCAGGGGCATTTGACGGCTCTGGAGACTGCCGCTGCCCAGGAGGACTGGCAGACGTTGGAGCGGCGGGCCCACCAAGTTAAGGGGGCTTCCAGTAATGTGGGGGCGGAGGTGCTCAATCGCCTCTGTAAACAGCTAGAATCCGCGGCCAAACAGAAAAACACGGGGGAAGTGGGGGTGCTCCTGGTGGAGTTACGGCGGGCTAGTGAGCGTTTGAGTCAGTTTTGGGCTGAGCAGCAAGTTTGAGGGCGGTTCTGAGGATCTGGGCGGCCAGCACCCCGGCCCCAAAACCATTGTCAATGTTGACCACGCCAATGCCGCTGCTACAGGAGTTGAGCATGGTCAGCAGGGCAGCCAGCCCCTGAAAGCTAGCCCCATAGCCGATACTGGTGGGCACAGCCACCACCGGGCAAGCCACCAAACCCCCCACCAGGCTGGCCAAAGCCCCTTCCATCCCTGCCACCACCACCACCACATCCGCCTGCACCAGGTACTGGCGATGGTGCAACAGCCGGTGGATCCCGGCCACCCCCACGTCCCAAAGGCGTTTGACCTGGCAACCGCACAGTTCGGCAGTGAGGGCGGCTTCTTCCGCCACCGGCAAGTCCGCTGTCCCTGCCGAGACCACCTGCACAATCCCCGGATAGGTCTGGGGGGGATGCCCCAACCAACACAGGCGAGCCTGGGCAGAATAATTCACGCTGGGCAGATAGGCGCGAATCGCCGCCAACTTGTCCGCCGCCACCCGGGTTGCCAAAGCTAGGGATCCCTGTTGGTGGAGGTGTTGCATCAGTTGGGCAATTTGGGCGGGGGATTTGTCTTGGCCCCAAATGGCTTCGGGAAAGCCGGTGCGGGCGGCTCGCTGGGTATCGAGGTGGGCAAAATCCCCAACGGGGCTAAAGCCGGTTAGGGGGCCGAGTTGTAGTTCCGCTAGGGCCTGCTCGGGGGGACAGGTGCCCTGGGCAACGGCATAGATGAGATCCCGCAACCGGTCGGCGTTGATCATAGCTCTCTCCAATCCACAGGGGTACCGCTGCTATAGGGTAGCAGTCCCAAGCCATTGCCCCCCCAGCCAGCCAGTCTCCTTAAGCGAGTTGGGTGGCAGGAGCACTCTTGAGGGTCTGCTGCTACCGGGGAGAAAGTAACCCCATAGCCATTTCGATTAGCTGGAATTGCAGTAGCTCAACCCACCCAGAATGCCCATGCTGACCAAAAATCGGCAAGGGCCGACTGACCCAAAATCACCGGCCCTCCCCCATTCACAGCAACCCTAGCAGGGGATCCCGGCTTGGGGTTAGGCTGAAACAGGATCCCTGGAGGAGAGAGGATGACGGTGGCTTTGGCCGCAGAGCTTTCTGCTCGCTGGCTGGTGCAACCCCTGCTGGCGACGTATATTGTGTTGTTTGTGATTCGGATTTTTCTGTCTTGGTATCCCCAGTTGGATACCCGCCGCTTCCCCTACCGGCTGGTGGTGGGGCTGACGGAGTTTCTTCTGGCGCCGACTCGCCGTTTGGTGCCGCCCTTGGGTGGCGTGGATATGACCCCGGTGATCTGGGTAGGGGTGGTGTCCTTGCTGCGGGAAATCCTGGTTGGACAACAAGGGATCCTCACCCTGGCTGCCCAGTTAACCCCCCCCGTCACCTAGGGGCTACACTAGGGCTGAAGGCAACGGGAAACACCATGGGCATCCTGATTGTGTTGCTGTGCTGGCTTGGGCTAGTGCTATTGCCGGCTTGGGCTCAAGCAACCCCAGGGCCTGATCCACGCCTGACCTGGGTGGGGGCCCAACCCCAGGATCTGCAAACGGCCCTGCCCGTAGACCAACCCGTGATCCTCACCTTTGATCAGCCCTTGCCTGCTACCCTGCAAGAACTGGCCATCGACCTCAGCCCCAACACCCCCCTGGGCTTCCAGATTCAGGGATCCCAGTTGATTTTGCAGCCGGATCCCGCCTGGCAATTCAGTGCCACCTACACCCTTACCCTGGAATCCCAGGAGCAATTGCCCCTAACCCAGCCCATTACTTATCAATTTCGCACCGTGCCTCAGTTCACCTATGTTAGGGATGTGGAGCCTTTGCTGCGGGCGAGTTGCGTGGGCTGCCACTATCCCCAGGGACGCATGCGCGCCAAACCCCTCGATACCTATGAAGCCGTCATGGCCTATGTCAAGCCTGGGGATCCCGGGAGTGTATTGATCCAGCCCCGTTGGACCAATCGCCATGCTACGGTTTTGCGCACCCGCCTTGGCCCGGATGGGACGGTGCAGCCTACGGGTCGTTCTCCGGAGGTAGCTTTTAACCTGCGCAACGGCATCCCTTTGGATCGCTTGGGGTTTTGGCGGCCGGAGGAAGTGGAGATTGTGCGGACTTGGATTGTCCAGGATCGGGCTGTAGCAAGCAGTGAGTAGGGGACGGGCGAGCACACCACCGGCTTCGAGAAAAGGCTATGCACGACAGCCCAGGTCCAATGCTCCCCTCTCCCTGCTAGGGGCTAGGGGTGAGGGATCTGTACAGCCACAGCCCCTCCCGCAGTTGGACAGCAAAGAGGGGATCTCGGCCAGAGGGCAGAGCAGAAGCCCAAAAGGTTGTAAGGTACAGTGAAACTAGGTGTTTGCCACAACAGACCATGAAAGTCCTGGTAGCAGGAGCAACGGGAGAAACCGGCCGGCGAATCGTCCAGACCCTCACCCAACAGCACATCCCCACCCGCGCCCTCGTTCGGGATCCCGCCAAAGCCCAAGCGGTGCTCCCCGCCAACACCGAACTTGTGGTGGGCGACGTCCTCAAACCTGCCACCCTTACCACCGCCCTTGAAGGCTGCGACCGCATCATCTGTGCCACCGGCGCCCGCCCCGGTTGGGATCCCCTTGCTCCCTTCAACGTGGACTATGTGGGGACCAAAAACCTAGTCAATGCCGCCAAAGCGGCTGACATTCAGCATTTTGTTTTGATTTCTTCCCTGTGTGTTTCCGAATTTTTCCATCCCCTTAATCTTTTCTTTTTGGTTTTATTCTGGAAGAAACAAGCCGAAGACTACCTCATGGTCAGCGGTATCCCCTACACCATTATTCGCCCCGGTGGTCTGAAAAATGACGACACCCCCGGTGGCCTTGTTGTTGCTCCCCCCGACACCCTATTTACAGGCAGCATTCCCCGCTCCCAAGTGGCCGAACTAGCCGTAGCCGCCCTGCATCAACCCCAGGCCCGCAACCGCATCCTAGAAGTGATCAGCAAAACCGACATCCCCAGCCAACCCTACAGCGAACTCTTCGCCTAACGGGATCCCGTACTCAGGGGATCGGGATCCCCAACCCTGACAAAAACTGAGATTGATATACTGAAACTAACTTGCCATTCATAGAACATTTCCTATGCAACCCACCGACCCGAATCAATTTACTGAAAAAGCTTGGACAGCGATTGCCAAGTCCCAAGATGTTGCCCGTCGTTTTCAGCAGCAGCAACTCGAAGCGGAACATTTGTGGATTTCCCTATTGGAGCAAGAGGGTGGCCTGACTGGAACGATTTTGCAGCGGGCCGGGATCCCGGTGCGAGATTTGCAGCAGCGGCTAGAGACCTTTGCCAATAAGCAGCCTAAGGTAGTCAATGCCACCCAATTGTACATGGGTCGCAGCTTAGATATTGCCCTAGATCGAGCGGAGGCAGCTCGCAAAGAGTTTGAAGACGACTTTATTTCCGTCGAGCATTTATTATTAGGCTTAGCCCAAGATGATCGGGTAGGTAAGAATCTCCTTTCTTTATTTGGAGTGAATGCAGAGACCCTCAAAGGGGTGATCAAAGCGGTGCGGGGCAAGCAAAAAGTTGAGGATCGCAATCCCGAAGCCCGCTATGAGGCCCTTGAGCGCTATGGTCGAGATTTGACCGCCGCCGCCCGGGAAGGGAAACTAGACCCGGTGATCGGTCGGGATGAAGAGATTCGCCGGGTGATCCAAGTGCTTTCCCGCCGGACCAAAAATAATCCGGTCCTGATTGGGGAACCGGGGGTAGGGAAAACAGCGATTGTGGAAGGTTTAGCCCAGCGGATTAACCGTGGGGATGTGCCGGAATCTCTCAAGGATCGGCGGGTGATTGCCCTGGACATGGGGGCTTTAATTGCCGGGGCAAAATATCGGGGTGAATTTGAAGATCGCCTCAAGGCCGTCCTCAAGGAAGTCACCGAATCTGAGGGCAAAATCGTCCTGTTTATTGATGAGCTGCACACGGTGGTTGGGGCCGGGGCCGGTGAAGGAGCTATGGATGCCGGCAACCTGCTCAAGCCCATGTTGGCCCGGGGGGAATTGCGCTGTATTGGTGCCACTACCCTGGATGAATACCGCAAATATATCGAGAAAGACCCAGCTTTGGAGCGGCGGTTCCAACAGGTCTATGTGGATCAGCCCAGCGTGGAAGACACGATTTCGATTCTGCGGGGGCTGAAGGAGCGCTATGAATTGCACCATGGGGTGAAAATTGCCGACTCCGCTTTGGTGGCTGCTGCAGTCCTGTCCAACCGCTATATTTCGGAGCGCTTTTTGCCCGATAAAGCCATTGATTTGGTGGATGAAGCCGCCGCCAAACTGAAGATGGAAATCACCTCCAAACCGGTGGAATTGGATGAAATTGACCGGCGGATTATGCAGTTGCAAATGGAGCAGCTCTCCCTGATGAAGGATGAAGATGCAGCTTCCCGGGAGCGGCTGAGCAAACTGGAGCAAATGCTAGCCAATCTCACAGAACAACAGCGGGAACTCAATGCCCGCTGGCAGATGGAAAAACAAGCCATCGAAGAACTGCAGCGCCTCAAAGCCGAACGAGATGCCATCAAACTGCAAATCGAACAGGCAGAACAACGCTATGACCTCAATTTGGCCGCCGAACTTAAATACGGCAAACTGATGCAGGTGGAGCAGCAAATCCAAGCCCAGGAAGCCAAATTGGCCGCCCAACAAGCCAACGGCCAATCCCTGCTGCGCGAACAAGTCACCCCCGAAGATATTGCCGAAATTGTCTCCCGCTGGACCGGGATCCCGGTGACCAGTTTGTTGGAGTCGGAGCGGCAGAAGTTGCTCAAACTGGAGGACCACCTGCACCAGCACGTGATTGGGCAAGAGGAAGCGGTGGCGGCGGTGGCGGCGGCGATCCGGCGGGCGCGGGCAGGCATGAACGATCCCCAGCGGCCCATTGGTTCCTTTTTATTCCTTGGGCCCACGGGGGTGGGGAAAACGGAATTGGCCAGGGCCTTGGCGGAGTTCCTGTTTGATACCCGCGATGCCATGGTGCGCATTGACATGTCGGAGTACATGGAGAAGCACTCCGTCTCCCGTTTGATTGGGGCGCCGCCGGGCTACGTGGGTTACGACGAAGGGGGGCAACTATCGGAAGCCATTCGCCGCCGTCCCTATGCGGTGGTGTTGTTTGATGAAGTGGAAAAAGCCCACCCCGACGTGTTTAATATCTTGCTGCAGGTCCTCGATGACGGGCGGATTACTGATTCCCAAGGGCGGACGGTGGACTTCAAAAACACCATCATCATCATGACCAGTAACATCGGCAGTGATGTGATCTTAGAAATCGGCGGCGATGAGCGGCGCTACGAGGAAATGCGAGCAACGGTCTTGGCGGCACTGCGGCGTTACTTCCGCCCCGAATTCCTCAACCGCATCGATGAGACCATCATCTTCCATGCCCTGACCAAGCCGCAGTTGCGCCAGATTGTCACCCTGCAAATGAAGCGGGTAGAAAAACTCCTGGCCGACCAAAAAATCGGTTTGGTGCTCACGGAAGAAGCCAAGGATTATCTGGCGGAAGTGGGCTACGACCCGGTCTATGGGGCGCGACCCCTGAAGCGGGTAATCCAACGGGAGGTGGAAAACCCCATCGCTACCAAACTGCTGGAAGGGGAGTTTGGCCCCGGGGATACCATCGTCATCACCGTGGAACTAGAGCGGTTGCAGTTCCACAAACAGCCCGCCCCCGAACCCGTCCCTGCCTGATCTCCCCAGGGATCCCTGGGGGGATGGGTCATGATCCCCTGAAGGGTAGCCTTAGCTACTGGAGAAGCATGGAAAAACCCGCGACTATAATAGGGTGCAACCCTCTCCCCCAACGGCTATGACTTTTTCCTTGCCTGCCAACAGTGTTGCCGAGCGCTACCTGCGCCTATGCGATCAGTACCTGCTCCTCAGTGATCGTTTTGCCGAGCTGCTAGGTAGTTATGACTCGGTTCAAGAACGCTTAGCCCAGCGGGAACACCAGTGTCAGGTCATGCACCAGCAGCTGGCCAGCGCCCTTGCCGACCAACAGGCTGCCCAAGCCACCATAGCCGACCTACACACCCAGATCGAGCACCTACGTGCTGCCCTAGCCCAAGCTCAAGCGGACAACCAAGCCCTCCTTGAGCGCTGCCGGGCCCTGGAAATCTTGGCTGAGTTCCACCTCCTGCTCGAACCGGAAGCCCTAGCCCGCCTGCAGGAAGTAGAACAGGTGATTGCCCTCAATCAGGAGATTTTCACCACCACCCTGGAAGCCGCCTAGCCCATGCGGATATAAGTAAAGCCGTAGCTCTCCACCTTGGCGGGATCCAAAACATTCCGCCCATCCACAAAGACTAGGGTGTTCATACTCTGGGCCAAGCGGCGAAAATCCAAATCCAGATACTCCCCCCACTCCGTGACCAACACCAAAGCATCACAGCCCTTCGCCAAACTGTAGGGATCCCTATAGAGTTTGATGGGGGTAGGGACAGTGGCCGGCAGCTCCTGGACCACGGGGTCAGTGGCTTTGATGCGGGACCCTAGACGGTGGAGGGTGGCAGCAATCGCTAGGGAGGGAGCATCCCGCAGGTCATTGGTGTTGGGTTTGAAAGCTAGCCCTAGCAGCCCGATGGTTTTGCCCTTGAGGATTTTCAGCTGTGCTTGCAGTTTTTTCACTAAGCGCTGCCGCTGTCCCTGATTCACCTCAATCACCGCCTTGAGCAGCCCGGCGTTGTAATCGTAATCCCCGGCGATATGAATCAAAGCTGACAGATCCTTGGGAAAGCAACTCCCCCCCCACCCCAGCCCTGCCCCCAAAAACGCCCGCCCAATCCGCTGATCCAAACCGATTCCCAAAGCCACCTGGCCAATATCCGCCCCCACCCGTTCGGCGATATTAGCAATCTCATTGATAAAACTAATTTTGGTTGCCAGAAAAGCATTGGCCGCATACTTGATCATCTCGGCAGAGTTCAAATCCGTCATCACCACCGGCACGGGATCCCCAACCAGGTTGTCAAAATCAGGGATAGTGCGCTCAATGATCGGTCGGTAGAGTTCTTGCATCCAGCGCAAAGCCAAAGGCAAGGGGGAGAGGGGAGTGGTTTGGGTGCCAAAGCCCAGCACAATCCGATCCGGCAGGAAGGTATCCAGCACCGCCGTCCCTTCCCGCAAAAACTCGGGATTGCTCACCACATCAAAGCTTTGCTGGATTTGCTCCACAGTCACATCGGGGTGGGTGATCTGGTCCATGCCGTCCAGGATCAGGGAGCGCACCCAGTCCCCCGAACCAATAGGCACCGTCGATTTGTTGACGATAACCCGATAGTTAGTGCTGCCGTGGGTCTGCAGATCCTCAGCGATCGCCCGCCCAATGGCGAGGGCCACGGCTTCCACATAGCGGGTATCACTTTCCCCCGTCGGTAGAGCCGGCGTCCCCACCGCAATAAAAATAATTTGACTGCCCAGGATCCCTGCCCGGCCATCGTCGGAAAACCGCAAGCGCCCGGCTTGGACGTGCTGCTCGATCAAGCGATCTAGCCCCGGCTCGTAAATGGGCACCTGCCCCGCCGCCAACATCGCCAGCTTGCGGGCATCATTGTCAATGCCAATCACCTCATGCCCCAACTGCGCCAAACAAGCCCCCGTCACCAAACCCACATAGCCCAGCCCTATGACACAAACACGCATCGGGATCCCTGCCGAACACCTTGCCGGTGATTGTACCCCTTTGCTGGACGATCCCTAAACAGCGGGATCACAAGCAAATTCAGCTTATTGACACCGGTTCTGGCAACCATCGAAGCGATTAAGCTGAATGTGAAAAATCAAGTCCGGGCTTTCTATGGGTCGGAATTGGTGCAGACAAAACAGAGATAGGTTTGGCCCATCTTCCTCTTCTTTTATGCTTTTATGTTTTATTTTGGGAGGGGGAGTATTTAGCTAAGGGTAATCACTTCATAGCTGCCCAAAATCTTGAGAGTTTCGGTGACAACCTGCAAATCGGCTAAAACCTCTGGGGATAAAAACCTCTGACCGGGGTGCTCCACATCCAAGAAAAAGACGTAGGTGCCGGCGGATTTTTTGGTGGGCCGGGATTCGATGCGGGCAAGATTCAACTGCCGGGCCGCGAAAATATGCAGGGGCTTTAATAGGGCCCCCGGAACGTTGGCAGGCAGGCTCAAAGCCAAAGAAGTCAGGGATCCGCCGGGGGCAGGGTTGCGGTTCAACAGCCAAAAGCGGGTTTGGTTGTGCTCCTGCCCACTGATCCAAGCCAAGACCGGTAGTTTCAGCATCTCCGCGGCCCGGATAGAACAAATCACCCCCACCTGGGGATCCCGGAGTTGGTCGAGTTCGGCGGTGGTGGAGCTACTGGGGATGGAGGTGGCGTGGGGGAGGTGTTCGTGGAGCCACATGCGGCATTGCCCTAGGGCTTGGGGATGGGAATAGACACGTTGGATCTGGACGAAGTCGGCGGCGGTGCTAACCAGGGCGTAGCGAATGGGGAGGATATAGGCGCGGTGGATAAAGATGCCGTCCGTTTGCCAGCAGCCATCTAGGGTGGCAGCCACACCCCCCTCGAGGGAGTTTTCTACAGGCACAATTCCCCAAGTGACCTCGCCACCGGCAACCGCGGCAACGGTGGCCATAATGCTGGGGAAGGCTACCGGTTCGATGGCACCCGGCAAATGGGATTGAATTGTCAGGGCCACCTGCTCGCTGAAGGTGCCCGCCGGGCCTAAATACGCCAAGGTTGTCATGGTAGGGGGCGATACCAGTGGGGGCGATTACGGAGGGCAGGCACACTCACCACCAACCGCAGTAAGGTGCGGGTGCAGAGGAGGGCAGAAAAGAAACTGATAATAATGCCGATGGCCAGGGTGACCGCAAAGCCTTTCAGTAACCCCATCCCCAGGGAAAATAGCACCGCACACACCAATAACGTTGTCACATTGCCATCCAGAATACTACCAAAGGCGCGATCAAATCCCTCCTCGATAGATTTATAGAGACTTTTGCCCGCCTGCAACTCCTCTCGCATCCGCTCAAAAATGAGGATATTGGCGTCCACCGCCATGCCAATGCTGAGGATAAAGCCGGCAATCCCCGGCAGGCTCATGGTCACCCCCAGCAGTTGAAAACAGGCTAAGGTGCAAACGGCGTAGACCAGTAGGGCCAAATCCGCAAGCAACCCCGGTAGCCGATAGTAAAACACCATAAATAACAACACCAGAACAATCCCCACCCCACCGGCATAGAGGCTGCGGCGAATACTTTCAGCCCCTAAGGTGGCTCCCACGGTGCGATTTTCAATCACCTGGACCGGCACGGGCAAGGCACCAGCCTTGAGCTTAATGGCTAGGTCGGTTGCCGCATTCACATCAAAATTGCCGGTGATCACCGCCTGACCGCCAGTAATACCCGTAGCAGCAAATTGAGCCGGCACCACCGGGGCGCTAATCAAACGATCATCCAGAAAAATCCCAATCGCCCGACCCGTGCCCGCTAAAGATTTGGTCAACTCCGCAAAAATCTCCCCCCCCTCCGGCGTAAACTGCAACCCCACCTCCCAAAATTGGGATCCCTGGCGGGGGGGTTGCGCCAGGGCGTTGGTGAGCATAGCTCCCGTTAGACCGACGGGTTCAAAGATGCGATCCAGTTCTTCTTTGGGAATGTCTCCGGGGGGAATCTGGGTACCGATGCGCTGGCGCCGAAACTCTAACTGGGCCGTATCCCCCAGCAACTGCACCGCCCGGTCGGGATCGGCTACCCCAGCCAACTGCACAAACACCTGATCCCGCCCACTGAGCTGGATCAAGGGCTCAGCCACCCCCAGGCCGTTAATCCGTTGCTCAATCACCCGCACTAACCCCTGCATCACCTCCGGGGTAATCTCCGGCACCTGGGCCGTGGGCTGGGCCTGCAAGGTCAACTGGGATCCCCCCTTGAGGTCCAAGCCTAAGGCCAGGGGACGGGTCAGGACAATGTAGATGGCTGCCCCCAGCACCACCAGGATCAACATCAGGGATCCCCACTGTTTGCCCATGGGTCTTTTCCTTAGCTGCTATAGATTAGCTTACTAGCCGCTCTGCCCGCTTGGGAGCAGCCAGTCTGTCATGGGCACGGTGGACTGCACCCGGTGCATGCCGGCGGCGGCAAAATCGGCAAAGGCGGAAGCCGCTGCCTCGGAAAAATCCACCACCCCAGGCACTACCACCGGGGAGGTGCAGTCCTCCAGCAGGTAAACTTTCTGGGCTAATTGGGGATCCCGAGCTTGGATTTCCCGCAGCAGGTCGGCTACGGTCCAGGCGACACAGTGGCTTTTGGCTTGACCGGCAATGAGAATGGCATCGTAGCCCAGTAAATCCTCGATCAGGGCTTGGTTCTTGTGGGCAATGGGATCCCCTTGGGGGTTGGTGAGGACTTCTGGGCTGAGGACGGAGTAGTTTTCCGTCAGAGGGTGGTTGCCTTTGAGTTCGTAGCGGGCTTGGCTGTAGCGAGCGATGCTGTGGAAAAAGATGGCTTCTTCGATGGCAGGCACCAGGGCGTGACCAATCCCCCCCAACATGGAATGGTAGGGCCAGATGGTGAGGGGATATTTGCCTGCCTGGGTGAGGGTGGCTGTGTAGTGACGGGCATAGGCCTGTAAGCTGGCCAAGTCCATCCCCAAAGTGGCAGCAATCTCGGGGTTCACTTGCCATTCCCCCGCTTCCACCTCGGCATAGCTGATCTGGGTGGCGGCGGGGGTGGGATGCTCGCCGCGACTATTGACCCAAAAACAGGGATGAAAAATCTGCGTGGCAGTGTGGGTATCCAGGGTGGCAACAATTTGGGTAATCGCGTCTAAGTGGCGATAAATAAACGCCCCCAAACGCTGATTGTCCGCCACCGCCCCCTGCACAAACAACTCAAAATCCGGCAGACAAAAGGTATTCTGCACATCAATCAACAGCAGGGCAATCCGCTGCCGGTCCGCACTGGCCGGCGGGATCCCCAAACTTTGGGCCCAAGCCCGGGCTTCCACGGAACGCTCCTGGTAGGGCACCCGCCAAACCTGACCGACACGTTCGGGATCCCAGTGGGGGGGGAGGGGTAGCATGGGGGATGATTGAGCCTGGTTGTTTGGATTGTAGATCAACGGCGGCGCCGGGGGGTTGGGTTGGGTTGTTCCCCGAGTTCTCGGGCAGCCCGAATCAATAGCCCGGCCAAAGCTAAACTGGCCAACCAAGAACTACCCCCATAGCTAAACAAGGGCAAAGGCACCCCCGTTGTCGGCAACGACCCCGTCACCACACCGATATTGATCAACGCCTGCCCCACCAGAAACAACAAACAGCCCGCCACCAAAACCCGCAACAGGGGATCCCGGGCCAGGTGGATCACCCGCAGCCCCACACCGGCATAGGCTAATAACAATCCCAGAAAAGCCAGGGATCCCACCAGGCCGAATTCTTCCGCATAGACAGCAAAGATAAAGTCGGTGTACTGGATGGGTAGGTAGGAGAGTTTTTGCTGGGATAGGCCAAAACCGGCTCCCCAAATCCGGCCGGAACCCACAGCCAGCAAGCTTTGGATCAATTGATAGCCTTCGTTTTGGGGGTTGGCCCAGGGATCGAGGAAGCCAACAATCCGCCGCCATTGATAGGGATTGCGGGCCAAACTGGTCATGCCCCCCACCAAGCCGATCCCGGCGGTCAGCAACAGTAGCCCCTGGGGTAGCCCCGCCACCCAGGCCATGCCCCAGAGAGTCAAGCCGCAGACTGCCGTTGTACCCAGGTTGGGCTGTTCCAGAATCGCCAGTAGCCCCACCCCAAAAGCCATCACCCACAACCAGCGGTAGGCAGGGCTGTGGTGCCACCAGCGCCCAAACAACACCGATCCCTGCAACACCAGCAGGGGTTTGAGCAGTTCCGACGGTTGTACGGACAAAGGTCCCAGTTGCAGCCAGCGGGTGGCATCCAGTTTTGTCACCCCCAACCCCGGCAAATAGGTCAGCAGCAACAAGCCCAACCCCAGCCCATAGAGTAGCCCCGCCCAGCGCCACCACCGCCGCAGCGGCACCCGCAGCAACAAGGCAAACATCGGCATACCGATCCCCAGCCAGAGACAGTGGCGGGCGATGAAATAAAAGCCATTGCCCAAGGAGCGCCCCGCCTCCGCAAAGGAAGCAGAAAAAATCATCACCGACCCCAGGCAGACCCAAATCATCGTCAGCCAGCGCAGCCAACGGGCCTCAGCCGTCCAAGGCGTAACAACAGGCCCGGAAATGGTCGCCGCGCTGTTCAAAATTGGCGTATTGGTCGAAGCTGGCACAGGCAGGGGAAAACAGAACCGTACAGGGTGCAAGGCGTTGAGCATGATTGTAAGCCAGGGGCACCGCTTCTACCAGGGATTCCACCCGATCCACAGCCCCATAGCCCACCTCCGCCAGCCGCCGCGCCAACATCTCCCCCGCTTCCCCGATCAAAATCACCCGCGCCACCTTCTGCCGAATCAACTCCAGCCACTCCTGATCCCGACCGATTTTGGCCCGGCCCCCGGCAATCAACACCACCGGCCCAGCCACCGCCTGCAACCCCACCCAAGCTGCCTCATAATTGGTGGCCTTACTGTCATTGATCCAGCGGATCCCCCGCCCATACTTCACCGTCTCCAAGCGGTGCGGCACCCCCTGAAACTGCTCAATCGTCCGCTGGATCGCCTCATCCGGGATCCCGGCTAGGGTTGCTGCCCAAGTGGCCAGCAGCAGGTTTTGCAGGTTGTGCTCCCCCGGTAGCCGCAGCCCAAAATCCCCCAGCTCCAAATCGGCATACCCCGTCCGGCAAAGGCGAGATCCGGTAATCCAGGCTACCACTTTCTCTGCCCGATCCCGTTTCACCCAGAAAGCCTCTGGCCAAAGCTGCCGCTGCTCCCAGAGATAGGCATCATCCCCATTCAACACCGCCGCCTGGGACTGGTGCAGCAGCCCAGCTTTGATTTGGCTATAGCGCTCCAAACTGCCGTGGCGCTCCAAGTGATCCGGCGTCAACGTCGTCCAAACCCCAATGCGCGGCTGAATCCTACCTGAAGCCTCAATTTGATAGCTACTCAACTCGGCCACAATCCAGTCCGGACGCCGCCCCAACACCACCTCCCGCGCCACCGCCGCCAACGGTAGCCCAATATTGCCACAGGCCGGAGCATCCAACCCGGCTGTCCGCAGCATCGCCGCCAACAACGCCGTCGTCGTGGTTTTGCCGTTCGTCCCCGTCACCCCAATCCAAGGCACCTGCCCCAACACCTGCCAGGCCACCTCCGCTTCCCCCCACACCGGGATCCCCAAGCCCCGAGCCTGCTCCAGAAAAGGATGCTGCCACGGGATCCCCGGACTGACAATCACCTCTCTAGTCTGGGGCAGCAGGTGAAACGGCTGCCCCAACACACAGGGGATCCCCTCTAGTGCCGCTGCCCGCTGCTGCTGCCCCGGCCCTGCCTGCTCATCTTGCACCACCACCGGGATCCCCTGGGCCTGCCGCAGCCGGGCCACCGCCTGCCCCGCAATCCCCACCCCCAACACCAACGACACCATCACCCCACTCCCAAGTCTTAAGAGATCCCAAGGGATCCTGAGAAAACCATTGACATTGTAATAATCCGTCACAATAATTGAGTTAAGCAAAGTTAGGTTACGGAATTGTCATCCATGAACCTCCTGGACATTCACCCGACGGTGTGGGTTTACGTGGCTATTATTGCAGCCTTCATGTGGGGTCTTTGGGGGCAGTCAGACGATATCACTTTCTAGGCTGGCTTGCGGCGGGTTGTTCCGGCAACTTAGGTCGAGAGGGTGTGTAGGCTCTGGCCTGCCTGATTCTAGTCCGGCTTGCCCCCCATTCCCAAGACAAGCAGCTAATACAAACAACTAGCTGTCCGATAGCAAATTCACCCTACAACAAAAGCCACCCCTCAGGGGTGGCTAATTTAATTGACGTGTTGAATTATCTGGGGATCGACCTAGCGAGAGCGGTTGGGCACCATCGTCTCAAAATTGATGTTGTACACCGAGAAACGCGGTGGCCGCACCTGCTGCGGATTCACCTCCCGAGCCAACGCCAAATACTGACTGGGATCCCCGGCTTTGACACGGGTTTCTTGGGGGCGGAAGCGCTTCACCTCAGCCCGCCAGCTGAATTGCGGGAAGCCCAACTGATTGCGGTGGTACTCATTGTAGCGAGGGCTCTTGAGATTGAAAGGCACCTCCCCCTTACTGCGTTGGGGCAGGATCCGCCGCCGTTGGTAGGGCACCGTATTCAGCCCAAAATTGTCCAAATATTCCTGGCTATTGAGCAGATCTTCCACAAAACCCTGCACACCCTTATTGGCGATCACAATCGACCAGGCAATTTTTTCTTCTTCCCCATAGACATCCCGACCGAGCAACCGCTGCACCACAATCTGCACAAACCGGTAGTTGCTGTTGGTGTAGTAATTGTAGGTCTTAAAAGGGTCGGAAGTTGCCAACCCCTGGATAAAATCCCGCACCGTAATCTGCCCATTGCGCAGTTGGGACTCCAAGAAACGTTGGCGATTGCTCTCCAGGATCTGGTGCTCACTGAACACCTGCCGATAGGCTGCCCAGATCAGCTCATCGAGATCCTCAGGGCGCACCACCATATCCATCGAGTAAATGCGGGGCTGCTCCTCCCCAGGGACTTCAAAACCAGGTACCCGTTGATTCTGGGAGACGGGGGCATAGCTCAACAATGGAAGGGCCACGGTTCACGCTCCAATATGACAAAACGCCAGCAAAAATAAACAAACTTATCAAAGGCAAATTCACTCTCCCTCAGCTTACGGGATCCCGGGATCCCTAGCACGGGATCTCTCAGGCACAGCAACAATCTGTAACAATGCCACTTGTACACCTGTCTTGGATCGGTGCTCTAGCCGGGGGATGTCTTGACAGAATTGGGGCAGGGTTAGGGAAAGGTCATGAAACTAGAAGATTCCTTGCAGCAAGCGTGGGTATCGGCGACCTTGATTTTTCTGCTCGGGGGCTTGGTTTACGGGCTATTGCGGGCCTTTGGGGTCTCGGCGGGGGAAGTTCGTGATTGGGCCATCGCTTTGACATCCCTGTGGTGGCTCTATGTGCTGGTGACCCTGCCCTGGGACATCTACTTCTATGCCCGGCAGTTGTTGTACGACACCCGAGTCTCCCAGGAAAAAGGGATCCCTATCAATCTGGAATCCCGCCGTTATGTGGAGCAGCTATACCGCTGGTCTTTAGTGGTGGCTCTAGGGTTACATGGGGTGACGAGCTTAGCTTTTGTTGGCTTAGCGGTTGTGGGGGTGAATCCTCTGGGCTACTGGAGTGGGGCAGCAGCTTTGTTGTTAAGCCTTGTTCGCCCTGGGATCCGGGCCTATCGCTACCTGATCGAGCGGCTCAAGACCCTTCAGCAGGAAGTTTTGATCCCCCGCCCCGATGCTATCGAACTGCGCCAACAACTGGAAACCCTACAAAAGCATCTCTCCCACTGCCTCGAGCAGCTTGACCCCAACCAAACGGGATCCCTAGCGGCCAGGCAGCAGGCGGACTTGGACTCTTTCCGGCGGGAGTTAGCCAATACCAGGGCTTTGATTGAGCAGGTACGGGCGACCCATGAGCTAGAGCATGAGCGATTGCGGCAGGAAAGCCGGCAGGCCATTGCCCAGTTGAGTCTAGACAGTCAGTTTCTCAGCCACGTGCGGGAGATCATTCGCTTTGTCAAAGAGGCTTAGGAGAGGTTTAGTTAAGGACACATTTTCCAGATGCCCTCTGCCGCTCTGGGAGCAGGGCCAGGGCTGAGGGAGTGGCTGCAGTCTCATTGAAATGACTATAAAACCTTATTCAAGGCAGCAATCAGCCCATCCAGCCCAACTCCTTGCAGATGGCTAAAAGCAGGTCAAATCTCAAGGGATTAGTCGTTACTGATCTGTCAACGATCGGTCACGGCTCTCCCCAAGAACCGCAACCATCCCCTAGGGCGGCTTACCTGCTCGATGGAGGTTGCAAGCTTATTTGAGGTAAATTGGCCAGGGGTTATCCTGGCTAGGTGAATAGATGACACCGGCTTGGCCCAATCGCTGGTCAAACCCCAGACCTCCTGTTAAATGGTGGGGTAAACTGTCCCAAAACTTGCCATGGTCAATCGTTTTGAGCAGCTTGCCGACCCCTTCTTGCCGCCGGTGCCAGAGCCGGATCCCGTGCGGGTAACTGTCCGTCCCGATCCCGACGGTATCCATATTCACCTGCCCTTGGCCAGCCTCTGTCCCTGGCCCATCTGCTGGGGGCTACTGGGGCAAGCCCTGAAGCAGCAGCGCTGGCACCATCCCTACCCTACCACCCTCTGGGCGGAGGATTGGCCCCTGGATCCTCAACTCCTTCACAGCCTGGCTACCCTCCTCGAGCACTACCGCCTCCACCTCACCACCGTGCAAACCCGCCACCGCCCCACCGCCATCGCCGCTGCCAGCCTCGGCTACAGCGTCATCCAAGCTTCCCCCTGGCTCCCACCCCAACCCATTCGCGATCCCAGTCCCCTTTATGTGCAAACAACTTTGCGCTCCGGTAGTGAAATTCGCCACAGCAGTACGGTGATCATCTGGGGGGATGTCAATCCTGGGGCGGAAATCCGCGCCGAAGGGGATATTCTCGTCTGGGGACGGCTGCGGGGACTGGCCCACGCCGGCTGCGCCGGATCCCCAACGGCGGTGATTGTGGCTTTGCAGCTGGAGCCGACGCAGTTGCGGATTGCCGATGCGGTGGCCCGCTCTCCGGAACCCCATCCCCATCCAGTGGCAGAAGTGGCTTACTTACGCGATAATGCCATCTATATTGCTGCGGTGAGTGAGTATTTGCGCCAACGCTCCTGAGCACAGCTAGCGGATTTGGTCCTATGAGCCGAGTGATTGTGATTACCTCTGGAAAGGGAGGCGTTGGCAAAACCACGGTGACTGCCAACCTGGGTACGGCTTTGGCGCGCCTTGGCCAGCGGGTGGCGGTGGTGGATGCGGATTTTGGCTTGCGTAATTTGGACTTGTTGCTGGGTCTGGAAAATCGGGTCGTCTATACGGCGGTGGAGGTGATCAGCGGGGAGTGCCGCCTGGAACAGGCCTTGGTCAAGGATAAACGCACCCCTGGTTTGGTACTGTTGCCCGCTGCCCAAACCCGCAATAAAACCGCTATTGGTCCAGAGCAGATGCTGGATTTGGTGCAGCGGTTGCAGGGGGATTTTGACTATGTCTTGATTGATTCCCCGGCGGGGATTGAACAGGGGTTTCGCAATGCCATTGCCGGGGCAACGGAAGCCATTATTGTCACTACCCCAGAGTTGTCGGCTGTGCGGGATGCGGACCGGGTGGTGGGACTTTTGGAAGCAGCTCAGATCCAGCCCATCCGTCTGATTGTTAACCGTATTCGTCCAGATATGGTAGCCAACAATACCATGATGTCGGTGGAAGATGTGGTGGAACTGCTGGCCATCCCTCTGGTGGGGATCATTCCCGAGGATGAAGAGGTGATTGTCTCCACCAATAAGGGAGAACCTCTGGTGCTGGCGGAATCCCGCTCCACCCAAGCGGCGGCTGCCCTGCAGCGCATTGCCCAGCGCCTCAACGGTCAGGAGGTGCCTTTTGTGGATCTCGACAGCCTCCAGGGGGGCATCCTCAACCGCTTGAAACGCTTTCTCACCCAAAAAGTCTTTTAGCGAGGAACGGGCATGCAGCTTCTTGCACAACTGTTGGAGATGATGGAGCACCTGTTGGCTCGTCCCCAAAGCTCTAGCCGCAACCAAGCCCGCCAACGCCTGAAACTGATCCTGGCCCATGACCGCGCTGACCTCACCCCAGCCATGATGGAAGCTATGCGCCAAGAGATTCTGGAGGTGGTCTCCCGCTATGTGGAACTTGACCCAACAGGCTTGCAGTTCGAGCTGACGGCGGTGCAAGGGAATACGGCCCTGATTGCCAATCTGCCCATCCGCCGTGTCAAACCCATGCCAGAACACCTCCCTGGGGAAGTTGGCCCTAGGGAAGTTGGCGAGGAGAAACCAGCAGAGTGTTGAGGCGGTAGGTTCCCGTCTCCCCAGGACGCAGGCTACTAACCCGCAGGCTATGGGTTCCCGAGCGCTCTAAATAAGCTGCCATGTAAAGGGGCGACTGCCGACCATAGGCCATGGCCACCCCCTCCCCCTCAGGATTGAGCAACTGCACAAAAGGACTAAAACCCTCGGTTGTCACCTCCACCAGCAGGATCTGCCGCGCCTGCCCAGCCAACTCATACACATCCATCCAACTGCCATCGTCAGGATGCTGGGGATCCCCCTCCCGCAACCACCCCTGAATGGCATTGGACCAAGGGTTGAGGGGGCGATAGCCCAGCAGAAAGTTGCCCAGGGATCCCGGGGTGTTGAGGACGCGGAGGGTATAGCTGCCGGGATCCAGCCGTACCAGCAACAGGGGATTGACATCAGGTCCATGGTCATCGTCGCTAGCCAGGATTTCCCCTTGGCTATTGAGGACTTCCAGGTAGGTGTCTACGCTGTCGCTTTCAACCCCAACCAGCAGCAGTTGCGGCTGCTCCATCACCAGGGGGAAGGTGACCACCCCCCGCTCTTCCCGCAGATCCAGGGGGGTATCGGCGCTAAAGCTGCCCGCCAACAGCGTGCTCGCTGCAAAAAAAAAGGGATCCCGGGGCTGACAGCCGCTCAAACCAACGGCAATGACTGCAGCCAGTAGGTTTCTCCACCCTTGCATCCTCACCTCCGCCTTTTATTGGGTTTTTACTGGGTTTTATTGAGGTGCCAAGTTACCGGCCCGCACCCAGCCCTCCTGTCCATCCGCTCGCCGCACCCGTTGCCACTGCCGATCTCCACTCAACTCCAATACCGTCACCTCTTCCCCCAACAGCAACCCGCCAATCTGGGATCCCCCCGGTTCCTGGCGCAGGATTAGCCCCACCGGTTCAATGACTGTACCCCTGGCCCCCGCCGGCACTGGTCCGCGGACCGGTGGACTTGGCTGCAGCTCTGGGCTGGTGGCCGTTGCACCCGTTGGGGTAGGGGTGGGGCGAGGGGTAGGCAAGGGCGTAGGGATCGGATCATCCAGGGATCCCAAATTGCCCGAGCGCACCCAACCTTCTTGGCCATTGAGTTCGCGGCGGACAAAATCCCAGCCCCCTTCGGAGCGGATCAACGTGACGGTCTCGCCTAGAACAATGCCGCCGATGCGGGGGGCATCCTGACTGGGGCCAGCGCGAAAGATCAAACCCAAAGG